>JARBAV010000206.1 GCA_029237515.1 Nitrososphaerales archaeon | reverse complement strand
TCTCATAGAACTCTTTTGTTAGCGGAAGGATGTCTAAGAGATGGGGAAACAACCAACAGAAAAAGAAAAATGATGAATTTCTTACCTTACTGTTGGGGCTATCAATTCCTCTTCTTTCTTTAACCCGTTTTCCTTTCGAATTGGTTTTTTGTTTGTGATTTTGGTTTCTTCTATATCAAACATATAACAGTCGCAGCACATTCTATCACTATTTGGTGTTGATGGTTTAAATAGCTTTTTGGGCCAAGTTTGACCACAAAGCATGGTTTGTTCAATATTGCAAGCCTAAAAAAGAGGCCAAGATCATGTTTTCATCATTCTCTTGTTGTATGCGTCTATAATCTTGTCTAATGCCGCGTCCTCCTCCTTGACAGCAGCTATAAACTCTTCCCTATATCCATAAGACTCGACCATTTTTTGAATGTCCAAATAATTTCTATTGTGGTTAGTCTCAAGCTCTATCATCTTATGATAAAACGAATCGTCTAATGCACACTTGACTAGTAACTTTTGGATCAATAATCTATTGTAGCGACTGGTAGCAAAGAATCCCCGAAATAAATTCATCCTCTCTTCTTTACTCATTTTTGCAATATCTAATTCAGTAGGAAATCTGAATTCAAGCAATGCCTCATCGTCCTTGTCATTCATCAAATATTAGTTTCATAGCCAAATCATTCTTAAGACTCTTTGCAATAATGGTGAATAAGAAGTCGAAAGTTCAGATACGTAGCAACAGTTGCAGCAAATGGTTTTCAATATTAGATATGCCACTTTGATTTTCACCAGGATTACCAGTTAATGATGGCAGCTTGCGTTGAAGAATCATAAATTCCATATAGCGAGATTTTGAACAAATTCAAAGATAGCGACCCGTTCATAGATATTTCAGGATATGATAGTTTTAGACTCATAGATATATTGACGATCAAAATACAAACTCTGGTAAACAATTGGATCCTGTCCGCTATTCAAACCAACCCTCCAGCTTTAAAATGATCGATGTGTTGAAATGTGATTAAAACTCCAATTGCAGCACAACGATGATCCTTATTATTTAAATACTATAATGTGAGTATCAGGAATAATAATGATTTCTCATTTCAATTATAATAACAAATTCACGGCGCTTTTCTTATTGGCAGCAGCAACTTCATCGGTTCTATCAATTTCCTTAATGGTATCGTTACAACCAATAAATGCTATGCAACCCGTCAACCAATTTCCTCAACCGATCACTTCAGAAAAGTTAACATACACGAGCTTCGGCGGCGATTTGAGAGGATCGATAGAAGGACTTCTTAGTGACCTCTCAGATATAGCAGGTTCGACAGGCGAGCAACTTTCAGGTAAAATTGCTAGCTCTGAGATTAATTTGAATAACGGAACTGTAGAGAAAGTATTATTAGGAAACTGGTCTCTTGACTCGGAGGGAGGAAATAGTTCGGAATTGCTAGTGAATTTTGATGTACTGAACAGTTCCAAAGGTGTTCCCCTAAATCAAGTTGCAACCGAAAATTTTATGATCAGCAATCTAACTGTAAATTCTATGCAACAAAATGATGGAAATACGGAAATCGGCGGTTCAGTTAATGTAATACACCGGCTAGGAAATCAACAACAACAAGTATGGAATGATGTGGGAGCAAGAATATTGCTTGCAAATAATGTGCTCGTCTTAACTTTTGATAAAAATTCCGAACCAGGACAGATATTTGCACAGAGTCCGATTGTTGGTTTCATAACATAATCAACTTAGGCTATTCCAATACAGTACGTGTAGGTAGTATTCACTACTAAGATAATTATGGCTTAGTAATACGTAATGTGGCTGCTATAGTTCCACGTGAAGTTATAAATTCCATAGCAAATTTTGCTTGGTAGCGGCTGAGACGACGTCCCCTCATCATAATATAAAACACTCTATCGTAACGAAAACAACAAGACAAGATAATAAATAGGGTGGGGAATAGTTCTTATCTACGAGTTGGTTAACCTCCCGCTGTACACCATCTGCATGTTAATCCCATAAAGGGAAGCATGCTAATAAGGGCAGTCCCTACAATCATTCCGATGACACAAATGTTGAATTTTGTCGCTTTGAACATATTGAAAGTATTGACTTGGAGCTATTACTAGCCTACTCAATTATCGTTTGAATAAATCAAGAGTTGACAATACAAATCAGAAGCAGGTATGAACTGAATCTAGTAAGAAAAACGAGGACAAATAGGTACATTTGTTAATTTGGAACTGAAGGAGTTGATACAAATTTATGCGAGACTGGCTCATCCTTTCCACAGTACTATGGCATGATTTTCGAAGTTAGTTTGTTGAATCTGTTTAAGATCCTCGAGTTATCATAACGATGAAGTATTCATTGTTCAATATGCTTGAATACAACTCATATCGTGGTTATACTATAGTTAAAACCAGACTACCACTAAATACCAAATATGCAATCAACTGTGGAAGCTCTGATTGGAAACAACAGAATGCCTGGAGTTGGAAATGATGTAATATGAGTCACACACAACCCTACCTAAATGGTACGATTAGAGCAGGCTACTCTAAATTAAGCACAAAGAGAAAAAATAGAGCTTACATTATATGTTCTGTTGCTATTATTATGGGGGCAATAGGATCATTGACGATGATCGCTGGATTTTTCCATAATGGGGGATTGAGTCCTCTAAGCGATGAGCGGGCTGCTAGAACATCAATTTTATCAAATTCACTCGATA
>JARBAV010000205.1 GCA_029237515.1 Nitrososphaerales archaeon | reverse complement strand
CTCCCTCTCGGTAAAACTATAAATCGCTTTACCGAACATGTCATCAAAATCTTTTCGCATTTCTGTCATTAGAGCAAACTGTACGTAAAGTTTCGAAGAATCCTCTCTGTCTTCTAATGATTCTATATCTGGCCTCATTCCTCCAGCTACCAATCTGCCCATCTTAGTAATTATGCCAGCAAAGCGTATATGCTGATTAATCGAGTATACCTTTTCACATAATTCTTGTAGCTGTCTATCAGACATAAGTTATGATCGATAGGTATAATGTGTACCTGTTAATAAGGTACTTTCTTATTACCCAACAAATGTGTGTAATTATGGTTCGAAGATTATGGCATTTTGTCCTCCTTCCTGTCATTTACAAACTTCAAGACAGGTGTCTTCAAATCAATCCCTATACCGATCCCATTACACAATCAATCCCTATACCGCTCATTTAAGGAGTATTTCCCTGTCTAGAAACAATTTAAACTAGTACTTTCTAGGTCAAATTGTGGTGATCATTCCTAGACTTCCATTCATTCTGTCTTCAATTATCTCCCGTCTAACTCAATAACAGCCAATCTCCTAAATCGGCGCCTGAGCGAGTGAAGTGATCATAGAACTTCCAAGTAGATCGAATTTGATATTTCTCCTTTTATCTACTAATCCTAAATAGATTCGAATGATCAGATCAGCTTTGGTTTAATGGGATATGTTGAAAGCCCTTGCTAGAAATAGAGATGATTGACATTTTAGTTCCTAATGAGAGGAATGGTAGGTAGGTCTAATTTTCAAATTGAATGTTATTCAACATGAGTGGTAAACGTTACCGATTCAGGAACTATTGGATTAAAAAGGATTCCGTATACAGGTATTTTTATCGTATATTCTCCTTTAGCAGGAAAGGTGAAAGGTATAGTTACTATACTTTCTGCAGTATGCACTGGTATTCCAGGCTGACCCGTTAGATTAGAAGCCTGAAATATTGTTTTATTAGTGGTGGTCTCATTAATTATCATGTCATAGTCTATATGCGGTTGTATCTCCTCTGTATTAGGTTTGAAAAATGAGACTTTCAACTGAGTCTGTTCATTAGATTTGATAGGATTTGGGGACGGTTCAAGTTTTATAGTTATACTTCCACCATCGGTGAGTTTTGTCAATGATGATGAAGAATTAGAGGTGTTTTTTGCAAGAACCGTATTGCTGACAACATCAATTGTCGATGACGTCAATAATATGGTCACGATAATTACAATAAGCATAGCTGCAATAGAAAGGATTTTCATTATTATGACATGATTCGATTATATACAATATAAAGCATTATTTTTGATTATATTTTGACTTCCAAGATACTGCTTTTACTACATACATGTTTCGAATAAAACCGCATCTGTTAGAAAGTTTCAAACTGATTTCGATTAAATGTAATTCGACAAGAGAGTGATTGCTAGTATTACTGGTGATAGTACAGATGCTTCATACTGTTATCATAATTCTTGTACAGTAAGTTCAAAATAGAAGAAAATCAATTTTGGTGCGGGTAATATTCATTCGATCATTCTGATAAAAATTCAAAAGAAGCCCTTCTCGTGTGTTACGCTTGTGCCTATTTCCATTGCCATGCAATAGTAGTAATATTTAGCCCCCCTTCTATCTTATCTTTGTAGACAGCCATCGTATTATTCAGAAATGATAATTCTCCTTTAGGAATGGATGAATTGAATAATATTATACCATTATCTAATACTATTTCTTTATTCGCTTGATAACCTATGGATTCGTATTCAGCTGTTGCAGTGTCATTTCCTTTTTCAGATCTCAATTTCATTATTCCTTTTTGATAAACAGTCCCATCAGGATTTGTGATATAGATTCCTGAAGAATTACTAGTGTGTTTAATGGTATTATTATCATGATTAATTATCCCAAAGCCAGAAAATGTAACCTCAAAGTCCTCAGTAGATATATCTGGTGTTCTTGTCCCTATGGAAGTTAGGCCTGTTGTAGTCGAGTAGTCGACTAGAAATGGAGTCCCTAAATTGAACGTGTTATTTAATGAAGAACTAAAATTAATATCTTCTATCGAGTTTTTAACACTTCCATTAATTATATTGTTTGTATTCAAGAAAATTATCACTATAATACCTATAATCAGTAACAGAATCGCCACAGATGAAGTAGATCTCGTAAGGCTCTGTTTAGACTCCATGTTTACAGTAGTAATTCCCATAATTTAAAATTTTATGATTATTTGATATAATTGAAAATAGTCTCGTTGTGAATATTAACCAGATTGATTCATAGTTTTAGTATATAAGCTCTTAGCTTCTCAACAAATTTAATACATTACCGCCATGGACTTGTAGTATTTAGGTCACATTATGCTAGTTCAAAGACAACAACTTTTGAGAACTACTTAATTTATTTTATTTTATTCAACATCATTGTGCCTTATCTAAACTACTTAATAGAAATGAGCTAATCATAATTCATAAATGAATTTAGTAATTCGGCCAATAGAGCATAATGATGCAGAGAGCTGTGGCAAGATTGGATACGAAGCACACAAGGCTATTTCTTCCGCTCATGGCTATCCATCTGAGCAGCATTCTGAAGAATTTGGAATAGGGCTTATCAATAGCCTTCTTGACAACCCAAATTCATGGGGTGTTTTAGCAGAGCGACATGGCAAGACGTTGGGAAGCATATTCCTTCATGAATTTCCGCCTTCGCCTGTGGCAGTAATAGGCCCGCTTACAGTTCGTCCTGACGCAGAGGGCGGAGGAATAGGCAGGACATTGATGGAAGCTGCTCTAACTCAGGCAAGTAAACAAACCCATGACCAGATTAGATTAGTGCAGTCGCCAAGTCATATTCGTTCCTTCGTGTTGTATACAAAGTGCGGGTTCACCCTTCGTGAGCCACTATTTTTAATGCAGGGGCAGCCACTAAAAGGCAGTCACAATACAAGCAGTGCTAATGTACGCCTACTTCGCAGTGATAGCGATGTTTCTAT
>JARBAV010000204.1 GCA_029237515.1 Nitrososphaerales archaeon | reverse complement strand
TGATGTTTTTCCGCCTGGACATATTGTCTAGTTTGATGAGCAACATTATGCAAAATTATGCTATTAATAAAAACTCCTAATTTTTCACCGCTAAAGATCTGTCTGTCGTACGTCTTAATATAGACAACTGCCAGACATTTGACCACTAATTAAACTCATTAATAACGGATGGAAGACTAGGAGGTAGAATAGATCTATTTCTGTTATGGCTGGACCTTGCATAGAACGTGTAGTTGGTTCATGCTCCACTTATTAAAATTTCTTCGTGAATCTTTTAAAATACTTTGAAGCATTGTTATAACTAACAAAGTTGCTCAATAGATAAAAGCGACCAAGACTTAATCGGTTAATGACCAAATGACATTAAGTCTGAACTGTAAAGATGCCGGTGACCCGGTATGCACTCACACGATATACGGCGAAACAGAAGAAGAACTTCTAGCCAATGCAAAGAAGCATGGAATAGACGTACACGGATACACAGAAGAAACATGGAATGAAGAAGTTGGAAAGAATAAAGAAAACTTTCGAAAGCTAATTAAGCAGTCATAACGTATAACCAAACACCTTTTATTAGTAATTCATAAGTAGTAGTTGAGCTTATTTTGTCTAAACGGCCATCATAAGGCTATGAAAGGAAGAGGTACTGAAAAAACAGAGGTATATTATAATCCCTTTCGTGTAGTCAGCACTGTAATAGATTTTGTAGATAATGCTTCTGGGCGAATTGAAGGTTGCGTAGACCAAACCCGTCCTTTGTTGCTTAATGAAATTGAGGCACTAAGGATGGCCTTTAATGAAGCAAGAAAGCGAGGTGTAAAAATAAGGTTTGTTACTGAAATAAAAGATGATAACATTACTCACTGCAAAGAGCTAATAAAGTCCAGTGTAAGTGAGGTGCGTCACCTTGATGGCGTTAAAGGCAACTTCTATGTTAGTGAAAATGAATATGTGTCACCTGCGGCAATTCACGAAGAAGGAAAACCGGCTTCAAATGTAGTATACAGCAATGTCAAAGAGGTTGTTGAACAGGCTCAATATCTTTTTGAAACTCTTTGGAGCAGGAGTCTCCCAGCAGACCAAAGAATAAAAGAGATTGAAGAAGGAATAACACGGTATGAAACGGTCGTTATAGAAAACCCACAGGAGATCATCAAGGAGATTTCTCATCTCACTGCCAATTCAAGAGAACTGGCTACTTGTGTTACTTCAGGTGGTATAATTTATAGTCATGAGCATTTTTTTTACTTAAAGAAAAAGCTGTTAGATAAGCAAAGGAATGGAGAACATAAAGGTATCAGATACGTTACCTATATAAATAATCAGAATATGAACCTAGTTAAACAATATCTGGATTATGGTATTAGAATTAAACACATTCAAAATCTGCCACCTATGAGCTTCGGTATTTCAGACAAGAAAATAGCAGTAACAATTGAGAAGATGGAAGATGGTAAATTGGTTCAAAGTCTTCTATTAAGTAACGAACCACATTATCTAAAGCATTTTGCTTCTGTTTTCGAGGAACTATGGCGGAACGGTACTAATGCGGCAGTGAGGATGAAAGAGATTGAAGAAGGGATTGAAACTGCTAAAATAGAGATTATCAGAGATCCTGACGAGGCAATAAAACTTTCTCGGGATCTGATTAAATCAGCAAAACATGAGGTACTAAGGATATATCCATCCTTCAACGGATTCCGGCGCCAAATACGAATCGGTGCACTGCACTTATTCAGAGAAGTACTTGAACATGGTATAAGCGTAAGGATTCTCGTTCCTGCAGATAAACAGCAAATAGATGAGACAATAGACGAGCTAGAATTGGCATTGCCGACACTCGAGATAAGAGGCTTGGATAAGAATCTACAGACTCAGATGGGTATAATAGTAGTAGATAGAAAAGAATCGATTATTATTGAACTAAAAGATGACGAAAAAGAAAGCTACCATGATGCAGCAGGATTAGCCTTCTATTCTAATAGCAGACCCATTGCGCTGTCCTATGCATCTATTTTTGAGACACTTTGGAAACAGGGAGAACTCTATGAACAACTAAAAGCGTACGCTGCAATGCAGAAAGAGTTTATCAATATTGCCGCACATGAATTGCGAACTCCCGTGCAGCCAATTCTGGGTTTGTCTCAAGTCCTTATAGCTGAGCAAAAAGGCGGGAAATACTCGGAGTTATTACTAGTGATTAATAGAAATGCTGAAAGGCTACGGCAACTCATCGAGGATATACTTGACGTAACAAAAATTGAGAGCCAGTCTCTACATTTAAGGATACAGAAATTCAATCTAAACCATTTGATATCGAGCGTAATTTCGGAGCATGAGAATATGATTGAAAGGCAACAATGTCACAAAAGAATAGTATTCGATTTTAAGGACGACATCAACATAGAAGGAGATAAAGTGAGGATATCTCAAGTCGTCTCCAATCTTCTTAGTAACTCGATCAAGTTCACCAAAGAAGAAGGCAGCATCATCATTACTTCTGAACAAAAAAAAGAAGGTAATAAAAATATTGTTGTAGTCTCTGTGAAGGACGCAGGCCCTGGAATTGATTCAGAGATCTTACCTAGACTATTTACGAAGTTTGCTTCAAAATCCGAAATGGGAGGTACAGGATTAGGTCTGTATATCTCCAAAAGTATCATAGATGCGCATAGAGGCGAGATTTGGTATGACAATAATATTGGGAAAGGAGCAATATTTAGCTTCAGTTTGCCAATCGTTTCAATCGAATAAATATTCAGAAATGTTGAGGCTTTTACCTGGTTTGTATTTACTCTAATTCTGCTCTAATTCTTTTTATCAAGTGTTGTGCAGCAATTGGCATCTTGATGAAGCAGCCAATACTCATGAGAGGATGTACCTGCAATCACGGATAAACAACTGCTAAAGATAAGCCCTGCACAACTCGAAACGATAATCATCGTATATTATTCGAGGTGCTGATCTTTTAACGCCTCTAACCCTTGATCCTTTATCCTCCAGAGTCTGGGTCGTACTTCCTCGATGAGGTGCCGAGACTCTAATTCGTTTAAGTAGATTTGAACCTCAGATTGTGGGATCCCGCTTTGTGATATTATATCACTTTCGGACACATCTGTTTTAGTGTCATTGTGCGCTAGTTCTGCAAGGATTTCTAGGACATTTCTCAGTCCCGGACTCATTGACATAACAGTTATGGTCATTCATTAGTTAAAAGAAATCTGGCGAATTTCATATGATATTCCGGATTGTTGGTTAATGCTCCTCTAGTTAATGCCAAACCTGGAGAGATATGCCAACCAGACTCAACCTTCAGAGATTGAACAATATTTGCATTTGGTTTGCCAATCAGAATAATTAAAAATTATTGTGATTTGAATTAAATTACATTTTTTTAAGTTTAAATACTACCTTAGCGTGCTTTTACTAGCTCTTTGTTCTTCTTATTTTCCTTCTTTATTTCTTGACAATGGCTTCATCCAAAGGAAGTGTAACCAATATTTGGTCATTTTTTCTGTACTATTGGCAGATTCTTTATACAATTCAGTCATCTTCTCTGCATTTGCAGCCAGTTCCTTGTACAGCTGTGTCATTCTCTGTGAACTCTTAGCGTATTCATTATATATTTCTGTCATTCTTCTTGTGTAATTAATATATTCATTATACATTTCGCTCCAGGCCACAGGAGAATACTTTTGAAATAAATTACTAACCGACGCAATTTCATTAAGGTTAGCTAAGTCATCCTTCCTCTTCGGTTTGTTGTCGTCTTCTTTCTTTTCATTACTATTATTACTACTTTTTGCTGTTTTATTTTTCATAATATATTCACTAACTTATCCCTATATTGTTATACTTTTACCTCGTCGATTGCGGCTTCTCGAATAGTGATCGCACAACGAGCTTGTCTCCTGTCTGCTACAGGTTCTGTCAAAATATAAACATGTGGTCAATATCCGACCATAACCGTTTCGATATATTGCAAAAGGCTTTATATAATAAAGATATTATACTGCTAGAGTAAGTATTCTATACCCGCAGATAACATAGTTAATCAAAACTTATTGCTTTCATCCAGTGCAATTAAATTGAAATTATACATGAAAAGAATAGAAGTAATTATTCCGTATAGCGCCTTGTCTCTTGCTATGAATGTGTTAGATTCGTTAGGCCTGCACTCTACTCATTATGAGACAAAGGGAAAAGGCAAAGCTTCCACGTTTGCTGTGGAATATGATAGAGGAACTGGTACAATCATGGAAGAATATAGCACAAATGTTTCAATCTCGACTGTAGTGGCAGATTCAATGGTAGATACTGTAATTCAAAGTATTCTTAATATAGGTGAAATTGAAGGAAAAATTTTTGTATATGAAGTCCAGGATGTTATTGATATGAAATCCAAAAGACATGGAGAATCTGCACTTTAGTTTTGTGTTGACTTGGTCACAGGAATTAGTATATTAGTTGAATGTATAGCATTTTTAGTATTTATCGTTCTTTGAATCACAGGTAAATTTCTAAATGCTACCATTTACTCAGACTAGGAACGATATCCTCTAATGAGAGGCCAAGGCTCTATGAGGAAATCACATTGGATAATTCTCGCACCCTAGTATTTTAGCTAATCGATAATGCTAGTAACAGCCCAGTTGCGGATAGCATTCCTATTTACGTCATACTCACAATTTCTTCGACAATATTAATAAGCTTGCATCAAGACAGATCAGAGTATAATATTACGTGTGAACAGATAATCAAACGAAACTAGAAATCTAGTTAGTAATCATAGTCTATTCCTAGTATGGTTTTTATTCATTCTTAAGAATACTATGTACAATGTCGTTTCTTTCCCCCCCTTTCGCAGGAAAGAAAAACTCTTGTAAAACGGTGGTCCGGGTTTGTACTCCGTTCACCGAAGGCCACTATTATGGTAAAGGTGAAAAGCCAAACACGGAGTTGGCTGATAATAGCGCCTTTACCTACAGGAGGTTACTATATGCGTTGCCCATAATTTCTTGGAGATCTGCATATACAACAATAATCTTACCGGTTCGTAAAAGATATCCTAGGTGGAACATCATTAAATATAATATCGAGTATATCCTACTCAGATGAGAGTAAAGAGGCTTTGATACCTGATATTTCTATTTCAGCAGATGTAATAATAATACTACCGCCGATCACAATATCTTCAGAAGAGAACTCTAAGGGAGCGAACCTTGGACAAATTATTGTAAACGTTTCAAGGAACCTTTCTTCATAGTAGTGACAATGACGACCCTTATGCTGGGAATGCAGAATTCCCTTCTTGTTCTGGAATCCTCAAATAATAGTTGGAAAAGTAAGGAGTACTTGAAAGGTACACATCCTCAAAGTATTTCGTTTGATCCTCAAAATCCGGATATAGCATATTGTGGTACATTCGGAGACAACCTATGGAAGACCGTTAATGGCGGTCAGACATGGAGCAACGTCGGAAAGGATGTTATTTCCAGTCCATATGTTACGTCAGTCGCAGTTAGTTCTCTAAATAGAGCAAATGGTTTTGCCAGAATATATGCAGGAACTGAACCAAGTGCATTTTATGTTTCAAAGAATGGAGGAGACTCCTGGGAAAGTATGAATACGCTAAACGAATTACCATCATCCAAATCGTGGAGTTTTCCTCCCAGACCGTGGACTCATCACGTCAGATGGATTGAACCTGATTCAAATAAACCAGAGTATGTTTTCGTTGCTATAGAAGCAGGAGCCCTTGTACAAAGTCATGACGGAGGTAGGACTTGGATAGACCGAGACGAGAAGCAAGGACCATACGATACTCATACTCTAGCTACGCATTGCAAAGCTCCTAAGCGTCTCTACTCGGCTGCTGGTGACGGATATTTTGAGAGCTTTG
>JARBAV010000203.1 GCA_029237515.1 Nitrososphaerales archaeon | reverse complement strand
ATGCCAAATTATCGATCAAAATCACACCAGGGTACTTAGCTAGCGCGGAATCACTAACCACCAATGGGTCGTGCACCTGAATATTCTTTACACCCTTCTTAATGAGCTCTTCAATTACTCTGTATGTTGGAGACAGCCTTGTATCTGAAACGCCCCCTCTAAAGGCGAGTCCAAGAAGAGTGACTCTACAGTCTTTGAGATTCTTTGTCTTAGTTTGAGTTATTTGATAAGCATTCAATGCCTCATTTACTGCATACGAAGGCATTCCTTCATTAACCAGACGACCGTACTTAGTGATTAGGGATTCAATATTCTTTTTACGAGCAATATCAATGATAAATTGAGGATACACCGGTATACATGCACCACCTACTCCTATGCCGGGTTTGTGAAGGTGACAGTATGACTGAGAATTAGCAGCGTTTCTGGCTTCCCAAAAATCTACTCCTATTCTCTCCGAAATCATTGCTAGTTCGTTAGCAAGAGCGATATTCACGTCTCTGTAGACACCTTCAATTAATTTTTCGAATTCAGCTGTTCTTGGTGATGAAAGTTTTATGACCCCCTTTTTGAAAATTAACTGATATAGCGCTGTCGCAATATCCGAGCTCTGGGGTCCAGTTCCTGCCACAATTGCTGGATATCCATCCTCGATATCATGTATGGCCCTACCCTCGTATATCCTCTCTGGGTTGTAAACCAGAAAAAAGTCTCTCTCGCAATCAAGTCGAGAGTTCTCTTCGAGGATTGGTAAGATAATGTCTTCGGTCGTCCCAGGAGGAACGCTCGGTGTTAATGCAACCACGTCGCCAAGCTTAAGACCAACACCTATGGAAGAGACGACGTTCTCAACAGCTTGAAGATTGGCGTGAGCATTTTCTGCCATCACAGGTACGCAAATCATCTTAAAAAATGAATCCTTTGAGGCAGCTACAGGGTCATCATAGACGGAAAATCGATTCTCTTTGAGTCCTTTCACAAAAGCCTCATTGACATGTGGCTCGGGAATCTGGGTTTTTCCTTCTTTGGCGTATTCTCTGACCTTTTCAGATTTATCAATTCCAATAACGGAAGCACCGGCCCTTAACCAAACGGCAGCTAACGGCGCACCTACATGCCCAAGTCCATATACTGCTATTTTCAAATCACCATTTCTTACTCTAGTCACAAGTTCCTGTAGGTATTTGACTTTGTGAACTGATTGAGCATTTTCATGAGTATTGTCTTCCGATCTTTTACGATCCATCTTGTGACTCCCCATATGGGAAGGATGTAATTAATATCTATCATTCGAGAATGTATAGTCGTCATGACTCACAGTCCCTAATTTGATTGGCTGCGATGATTCGACTAATTATTTGGTTATTCTTAAACAATTCACATATTGCTGCAAATCTTTGAAAATCAATCAAACCTCTCGATGCATTTCTGACCTGATTAGGTGGTCTAAAGTTTTACTAGGTTAGGAAATAATACTATGTAATAATATTGGCAGTACTTCGTCGTTAGTAGTTTAAATCTTGAGTCTTTCCGGATCGAATTATCGGATAGAACTCGATTGAACCTCGTGATGGAGCTCTTGGAATTCTTTCGCGTTTACCACAGTCCTCGTCCTGGATAAACCACAGAATGTATTTTCATTACTATCTATAATTCTCATTCTTCACTCGGAGCTTTAGATTTGAAGGTTTTTATCAAAGTATATGCCATCACGAAAAAAGGACCAAAGAGATTTTCCGTCAGAAAAGTATTGCGTACGACTTACAATTCAGAATCGTATAGTGATATCCATTTCAGACGAGTCTTTTTCTAGATATTGTTGCTTTTAGGTATTTTTTTAGAACTAACTATTCAGGCTACTCTAAAAGATACCTAGCATGATCTAATATGAAAAACTATTCGCAAGAACGGTTTGCCTTTATCTTGCCTAATTATTGAGCTCGTCTCAGAAAATACCTTAACTACTTTTGCTGGTTCACAAATTCCTTGACATGATAACAGATTCTATCCATTGTCTGGACAAGCTCTTCATACACACGTAGTTCCTGTTGATGCTTCCATTTTCCATATACACGAACATGATCTTCGAGAGGATCGATATAGATTTCTCCTTCCTCAAGCAATACATTTCGAAGATAACTTTCCAATTGTTGGTCCTTGCTCACTATCTCAGCAATCTTTCCCCCTTCCCAATTGACACTTACTACATGCTTTTTAGAAAAATGACCGCTCGTGCTAGCCTTGCACTTCGCAACTAATTCAGACGGGTTACTGACACCACCCATCACTATGAAATGCATTTGGAAGTAGTCAAGGGCACCATATGACGGTAGGGTATTGTTCTTGTCAAGTGTAGAGATCTGGCCTGATTCGTGCACTAACGACATTATAGATTCATTTTCTTATCCACTTTATAAAAACCATTACTTGACAATCCGGAACAAGCTACTAATTTTTGGACTTTCTCAAAATAGACTTTTAAACTGTCGTCTTAACTAAAGCTTGTAGTCAAGCCTCTCGCACTATGTTGTACAAGACCATTACATACCTTTTCACAATTTTAGACAGTTGTGAAGCATCTTGGAATTTCTCAATGTCGTTTGCTAGTGCCATCGTAAGTCTACGTGGGAGTTTGAGCTCATCGTCAAGATAGATGAGGAGTGAGTAGTAGAGAGCCTTTAGAAGAGACTGTTGATCGTCCTTCACAAAATTCGGATCTGCTATCATCTTTGAGAGAATAAACGAGAACTTGACAGTTAGAATAACCTTCTCATGCCCTGTAAAATTAGAATCATCAAATTTGATTATCTCCATTCTTAAAAGATCTTCAATACTTTCAGCGACATTTTCCACCGTTTCTTCATGATCAGATTCAGACATTGGTTGGGATCAAGGATTTGTTTCATACAACCGTATTAACAATTCTCATGTACTCTTCTATCAAGGCAGAATCGACAATACCTTGGACTACAGATTCCTGACCATTCGATAGTATGATGTCCAAAGCTACAGCACTATAGGGAACATCAAATCGATCGATGATTTCCATTTCTCGGCTATCAATTAACATATCCATTTTTGACTGGAGCCGCTTGAAGCCAAGTATCCTACCTATTTTTCTACTCCCAGAGCCACCTGCACGTCCGCCCGCAGAGCCTAAGGATTCCTCTACCAATAAAATAAAAACTATGCAATCTTCAGATTTTCTCAAGTCAATGTCAGTTGAAGCTACAACTAGTTTACGGGTTGGAAGTAATAGGACTTCTTCAAGTGAACCGTAATTCGTCATGGTTGTCAGCGATCTTATCTCAAATATATTTCAAGCAAGGCATTTGTGATTCTTGCTTTAGACGGCGAATTACTATTTCCTCGCAAGTCTATGCTTGTTCAACAGCCGAATCCGTGTTATAACGCTTCGTCACCTGACTCTTTAGAGACAATATCATACGCTTCATAGACATCGTAAACAAATATCTTGCCATCTGAGACAGAACCGGTGCCGATCTTTGTAAAGATGTCATCTATTATCGGCTTCACCTTCTGGTTGCTGACAAGGACTTCGACTTTCATTCGAGACCCAAATTCAGGTACATACCGCATTACTCCTCTTCCGACAGCAACAGGCTCTTGTCTAGTGCGGCCGCGGCCTTTGATGTCGTAGAAAGTTAATCCACCTACATCGTGCTCGCGCATCAGATCGTTCAAATCGCGCAGGCGCTCATGTGGAACTATCAGATCAATTCGTTTCAATTTCCCTTTGGAGTATGCGCCATTTCTTATATTATATTTTTTGAAATAAATAAAGCTGCTAAATCTATAAACTAAGTCAGGCTCTTGTCTCCTTCCTCAAGGGTAGCGATATTAACGGCTTGCTCGATACTGGAAAGAAATATAATTCCATCTCCTTGTTCTCCGCTCTCTCCGCTTCGCGCGTGTTTTACAATGGTCCTAATTACCAATTCCACCCGATCGTCGGGAACTGCAATTTCAAATTTCATCCGGGGGACAAGATCGTACGACACAGGCTGTCCACGCCACTGCAAATGTAGTTCTCTTTGCCTGCTCCATCCCGAGACCGAAGAAACCGTCATACCTCCAATTCCAATATTGCGCAACTGCTCCTTGACCACAGGCATTCTTTCAGCTCTTATGATAGCGTGAAGCATTTTCAAAGAAGATAATCGTCAATATGTAATTGTGCGTCGTATATATATCGTCTTGTACGAACTATTTCATCATTGCTCCACATATGCTCGTTCGGCGTGCTGAGCAATATCTAGGCCAATATCTTCTTCAACCTCAGTGACGCGAAGACCAATTGTCTTGTCTATCACTTTCAGAATAACGATGGTGCCAACAAACGCAAGGGCTGCAGCAACTGCTACTCCGAGGGCTTGGATTGCCAACTGAATTGCATTCCCATAGAGTAACCCGTCAGGACCAGCCGGATTTACAAGTGTCGTTGCAACGAACCCGATAGCAATTGCCCCAATTATT
>JARBAV010000023.1 GCA_029237515.1 Nitrososphaerales archaeon | reverse complement strand
GCAAATTACAAGATCGATCTTGCAGGTTCCAACACATTCAGCGAGATAAATGATATCGTTCTTGAATATATGCGATCTGGCAATGCTACAGGAGAATTTACTCTAGAATCAGAGCATGATCTGTCTAGCAAGATCAAAATTATTTATGATGAATTTCCTGATTTTAGAAACGTTCGCTCTATGATAAATATCCTTTACCACGCAACAGAATTGGCTGGCAAAAGTGATGCGGCAAGCATTGATGAACATGCACTAGATGAAACAATTAGAACAGCGTTTCCTGGGTTGAGGATCAAAGGCAGCATTATGTCGGTCCC
Source organism: Nitrososphaerales archaeon (assembly GCA_029237515.1). GTDB lineage: Archaea > Thermoproteota > Nitrososphaeria > Nitrososphaerales > Nitrososphaeraceae > TH5896. Next base: position 3,398 of record JARBAV010000023.1, on the reverse strand, counting down.
TGTCTCAGACTTCATCAAGATCAGAAGAATGTCTAAAGACATTCATGAATTAGAAGTTAGAGTTAAGAACGCAGTGCAAGATCTTGTTCAATGCACGGAAGGGGAGAGTTCCTTAAGTACTCCCGATATGTCTGAAGGTGGAGTAGCATCAGCAGAGTTAGTAGATGTCTTGTATCACGATTCTCGAGGGGATAAGGTTGCAGTATCGGTCGCCCTGAACAAGGAGAAATCTCTAAAGATTAACCAAGGCATTACAAAATCACAATTTTCAGCAGATGTTAATAAGGTCCTCATTTTATCTGATAGGCCAGGGCAAGTTGATGCAAACGAAAAAGAAGTCGGGCCTCAAGTGAAGAACGTAAATATGGATGATTCAAAACTAATCGATTTAATTTATTTTAGTTCAAAATACAGAAATAGCCAGATCTCTGATGAAGATCTCAAACGAGCAACTATGCTGGCAAGATCGATAGAGCTTCCTTAACCGCAATTTTTTGCGGATGCGTTAAGATCGTTAACCATATATGAGGTTTCCCCTGGAGGCATTAGAACTCTTTTATGTGGGTACTGCTTAGATGCAGTGTTGAAAGAAGGAAATTTCGGGGAGTGGCCTGGTCAAGATAATGTCGAAGATTATGAACTTGACGGATCAATTGCCTGTAACGTCTGTGGCAAAGATGCGGATTTCGTTGTTCAACTTGAACTAGTATGGGATAGAAGTAACTATAGCCTAATGAATTCGCTTAACCAGATGCCCTTCTATCTATGCAAAGCACATGAATATATTTACGAACGAATGCAAAATAATATTGAATTAACAGAATACTTCCGAGAAACAGTAAACGCAAACCGTTAGTTAATGATTATTCTAATTATGGTAGCTCTATTCTCTCTCTAATGAGAAACAAAAAAAATTACTCAAGCTACGACGATTTCTATAGGAATCTGCATACCGGTGGAGCTTCAATTATCGAGTTCAATAACGGGAGAGCGCCTTGCATTGGAGTGGGGAATGAACGGTTCAAAAAATTTTTGAACTATGCTGCGGGCCGGAAGATGGCCGTGGATACGAATCTGGACATATATCATAACGGAAAGGATGTTTTCGTTCAGATTAATATGAGGATACTAGATACGGATTTTGAGGACTCCTTTTTGTTTCATGCTAATGATATGGTGGCTTTTTTCAAAGTTATGTTGGACAGTGCGTTGATATTACTGTCACCAACTGACCCGTCTTCAATGTCTGAAAATATCTTCGCAATACAGTTACCGAAAAGGGAAAAATTGGAAGAGGCTTTCCAAATAATTTCGAAGTATACAAACAAGACAGGCTTTGAATAAAAATGAACTAATGAATGATTGAACAAATGAATGAATGAATTAATGATTGAATTGGTTTGAGTTAATTCAGCTACCTCAAATAACTATAGACATGCGACGGCCGGGATTTGAACCCGGGTTACCAGATTGGCAATCTGATGTCCTAGACCAAACTGGACGACCGTCGCATCCTACGAGATTTATGGAGGACTATTTAACAACCTTTCGGTGCCTTGAAATCGAAAAATGTACTGAGGAATACTCGCACAATTTTTTACGTGTAAAAATGAGTGAATGTTGGTTGGGCGGTGACGATGAGTACTATTGGAGGCCTTTTGAATTACCACCATAGGCGAACCATATGTTTAGCAAGAAGCAATTTCTTGTCCTCATCTCATCATGAATAGAGAAGACGTGGCTAACTCAATAGGACGAGTGTTGTGTATCCTCTTTTCTCGGTCACATAAGAATCTTGAATCTCTTCTACAACTACAGTAATGGACACGAGATCGCCACGCTCGCAAGGTGTCGTTTCCAGTACAATCATGTCCTTCAGAATGTCTGCGCCTACAAAACTCTCATTACTAGCAGTGTACTTTATTTCCTTTTCTGAACTAATGAGGAACACCTGACCCTTTTGATAGTCTCCGATCCTGATCATTCTTCCTTGTCTTGGCACCGCAGTAACGGTCAAGGCGATTTTTTGTAACTGTTGCTTTATAAAGCGCTTAGCAGCTCCCACGGTAATCTCGTAATCAAATGGGTATCCGGCAGTATATTCAGCCATCTTGTTTATGCCGTCATTCATGATAATATCGACTTTCTTTATGTTCAGACCGTAATTGGAAATCCAGTCTGATGTAGTCACTGCAACTGAGTCGATCCTTTCTTTCCGTTCTGCAGATTCTGGGGGACTGAGTTGATATCTGTCGACCCAGTCCTTGTAGTCCTTACTAATGTCATTTATGAAATCTGTGCAAGTCAATTGATAGTCTTGGACGCTGGAGGCTCGTTCAGATGTTGTGTCTCTAAATACCAAGGCTTTATCGAATATATATTAACTAAGCATCTCAATATTAAGATGAATATTACTAATTTATGATGATGAAATTGGAGGGATTGTTGTTGTGGTGGTGGAGGTTGCGGCTGCTCTGACCCATACATTCTCGTCTCTAATACAGGATCTTAAATCAAATTTCGACAACAATCGAAAGGCCTTGGAAAATTCTTTAAAGATTAACCCTGCTGTGGCTTATCAAAAAATCAATGAAATAACACAATTTGTTGGGTCAAGGTATCGTTTGAACTTGCAGATACACTTCCCTGACCAAAGGAGATTGTTCATAATCGAGTCTTATGGCACCGAGAACCTGGGGATAGTATTTGACAAGCATAAAAAACAGTTTCCAATTCCACGTGAGACTATAAAGAAAAAAGCACTTGAAATATTTACTGCATCAAGAGCTGAGGATGCCTATATGTACGAAGGCAAGGAAGGTGTGCGGGTGACCATTGTGGCGGCGGGTAGGTTGGAAATTTTGCCAGGTTCCATTCACATATGGTGCAACGTTGAGAATCATGGTGTAAAGGAATATGTTGATTGGTTATTTGAAAATGTGTATAGTTTTGAAAAGGATCGCTAACTAACAGACTTCAATTAAAAAATTCAAAAAATATCATAGCTAATTCGAAGGCCTACTATCAACATCATCATCATTGTCATCGTATTTTCATCATCAATTGTATCCTTGCATCTGAAATGTGTATCTGGTGTTACTACTAGGATCGCCTACATCGGCCTTGATAGGTAGTGGAAATCCATGTGCAATCCAAATTTTGCTTATCTTTGAAGGAAGATCATACTGCAACACAAAGGAATCAACTATTGTTCCATTGACTGCGAGTGAGTCTTTTCCCGTTATTCTAATCGGTGCAGTTAGGGCGCCTGAAACCACGTCGTCCCAAACTGCTCCTGGAACTAGATATTTAGGTTATATAGCGAAATTACGAATATCTAACAATGAAGATTCAATAATCCTGTAGACATCAGCTAGGCTTCCATCAGGCATCTGCTT
>JARBAV010000202.1 GCA_029237515.1 Nitrososphaerales archaeon | reverse complement strand
GTACATTTTGATCCTGCAGGGCCAGAGCAATCATTTGTTGTCTCGGGGAAACATTTGAGCCGTTACTGAAACTGACTACAAACGGAACTATCGATGGGGGAGAAAGTGGCTGATTAAAGGCCCATTATTCCTACCATTAACGACATGCACTTAGGATGCATATAGGAATTTTTTGCAGTGCTAGCATTTAGCTTCCGGTCAGTAGATGACATCTATCGTACCCTACAAATCATTGTATTCTCTCGACCCACTGAGATCGCCACTCAGGCGGTTCGAAAGGATCACCAAAGTAGTACGTTTCATGTGCAACCTTACCATCCCTGAACTCCATGATGCTTACTGCATTGACTGGACGTCCATCATAGGTAATAATAATTTCAGATATCCAAAGATTTCCTTCTCCCCGTACCCGCAGAACTTTAAAACTAAGTTTAGCAGGGTAATGTGCTCTGAGTTCGTATATATTGTGTTTACCAGAGATCCGTTCACCAGACTGAGGAAACTCAATTATGACGTCGTCATGATAAATCTGATGTGATCTGCCTATGTCACGAGCCACAGTGGCCTCCCAATAACGATTCAAGGTAGCACTTATTTCTTGGTTATTCAATATCTCCCCTAACCAGATCAAGAAGGCGGATTATTAGTCTTCTCTTCATTTCAAGGTGACTGAGAAAGGTTACGACTTACTTGTCAAGGCAGCATCTAGTCATGATAATGTATTTGATGTCTTTGGGTTATCATTGCAGTCCTGGCATTATGAATCGGAAACCTTGAAGTATTTTGTTTTTAGACATCTTAACATGGCTAACTTGGTTGAAATGAATCAAGAAAAGGTAGTCTGTCCACAATGTCTGACCGAAAGAAAGAGGAGTAAAGTCATCTTATATCCTGGCCAAACTGTACCAAAGATGAAGCATACTGATGGGTATTGGGATGAGAATGGCGACTTCATAGAATTCAATGCTGAGATTAAACTCCCTTGGTATATCTGCAGTAACGGGCATGTAACGCCGCGCGACCCCAATGACAGACATAAGCATTCATGATGGTATTTGAATAGACGAAAATTGCCTGTCAACTAAATATATGGAAGAAAATATTCGCTAGTTTACTTAAGGTACTGATTATACTTTAATAGTTTTTCATTCGTGGCACTGAAAAAAAGAAGCATGAGGTTTGTTCTTCACCTCATATGATGCTATTGTCAAGAAGACGTTTGACATGCATGTGCTGCATCTGGACCACACACGGCGGTATAGATTTCAGAACCTGCACTTTCACCACCAACGTATCGAGCCGCTTCACTGTCACTTCTTCCTGTTGTTCTCGCATCTATGTTGCCTGTTACGGCAAGTGTGCTGACTGCAACGATTGATACCAATATAGTCGTAGCCGCCACGGCTACAATCGTTCTCATTTGGATCAATTAGACAATACACAAACATGACCTAAAAACTTCTGAGAAGAAATATAATATTTGTTTTACCTAACATTTGATTAAAGTATTTGATGAGCGTTACTCGTTAGAACAGATCAAACCTCGTGAAATCGCTTGTGATATAGTGTATGCGAAGGTGTAGATTTTTTAGGCTGCAAGATAACTCATATACAAAATCATTTGTTGGCAATACTTCCAGTCCGACCATCGCATTGATCAAGTACGTGGTAAATCTGATACAATCCTGATATTCTTTGACCGGCGCTATCTATTGATTGTGTGTGGTTAACGCTTGAATTCACCTAAGATAGGCGTCATGAGGGATTCAAATTGTTCATCTATTTCTTAGTAGCATAAATTCTCAACTAGCGAATGAAAGAATTAATATATCTCACTAAACACGCCGATGTTTGAGGGTATGTATGACAAACGCATACGAACCACAATCTGAACACGAATACGAACTAATAGGAAGGATTACAGGTACAGGTGATCAAGTCGTCGTATATTACAATCATACTACACTCAGAGTAGAAATCTATATAGAAAAATTTGAGGACTCTTTGACTAGAATCGTCAAGCTTGCGTTATCAATAGAGGAGACTAAAAAACTGGTCGAGTTATTAGAAAAATCGACAATCAGAAATAATGATGAAGGTACATGATGGTAAAATAACACACATCCTAAGCAATCATAATGCCAAAAAACTTTTTCTATTGTTCAATCCTCGTACATTGAGATAACTTGATAGTGATATTCAACCATGCTGATATTGTGATAATAGTGTGATGGGCGAGAACCTCTTACCTGAGGGGTTGAATGGCTGCATAAACCCGGGAAAGCGGCTCCCCACCATTTTGTATATGCACTTGATATCCGTGCAATTGCATATGTGTCAAATTTATCTATTGCACAAATTGAAATACCCTTCCTATACGAATTTAGTTTAAGTCAATAGTTCATGTAGGTCATAGTTACCAGATTTGAATTTGGTTGATGTTATTTGGATGAGTGAGAATGATTTTGGTCCAATTTATTTATCACGATATGTCCATATCTTGCCTTTACAGCGATACTAGTATTGTCGGTTGGATATGATTAGAACAAAAACTATTGTGGGTATATAGAAAAAGTGAAAACTATACAGAATGAATAAATCTTCTTGATCAGTATTTATGATTTGCAATGCAAGAGCGAGAATATTTTCGCCAGGTATGCTTGACTATGATACAGAAAAATAGGAGAGTCAATTTTGCGGCTGTCGTTGATAATCGTGGTAAGCTTTTATTTGGTCAGTCGTCTATCAAAAATTGTGCTGCATGTATAAGGGGCACTGGGGCGATCAGTTCATCATCATCCTCAACTGATGCATCATGCTTTTGTAGACCTAAAAACGAAGCATACCAGTTCTTCAATAACTGTCTTGTTCCTGTAATAAAACTTAGTGATAACACTGAAAGACATCGGGGCAACAATGCTCAAAAAGAGCTGATACCTTTATATGATATGATTTCACCGGTAAACAGATTTGTAAAAGTCGGAATTATGCCATTGAATGAAAGAAAGGACAGATTCCTGTGTATCTACACTGATCACAGAGATATTGAAACACAAATACTTGCTTGATTAACAGAACAAATCACTAGTGATATCTAATACTCTGAACAAAACAAAGTCCCACGTTGCCTTTTATATGAGAGTCGCAGCAATAACTCCAGAAACAAGGTTGAGATACTGTAACAGTTGTCGAAAGCAGCTATCAGTGATTGAAAGTGGGTTATTCGTTGAAGACGATTTCGCCGTGTGCAGAGATTGTTGGATTAACCAGAATTTTGAACCAACAAACTAATAACCGAAGCTAGCGGGCGTAGAAGGGAAGCCTGTTATCAATACCTCTATACGATCTAATAACACAATATCTTTAAGTTCCTTCCCATATTAGAAGTTGGCCGCCAAATAAATCGACACGCCTCTGTAAGGTAGGCGACCAATTGTTGCCATGACTATGTTAAATCAGCCCAGGGTTCCTAGTGACCATCTACCTGTTGCTATTATACTATTGTGAATAAGTTAATAAGGTATGTTGCCTTTAAGGTATTAGAATTAGCATTGGGAAAGTGGAAATGCATCTGGTGTTCTAAGGTTCTGGAAGGTGAGTCATTTATGGATCTAATTACTGCAAGCTCAAAGGCGGAGGGTGGACAACATGTCCACGGCTGGGAAAACATAACGTTACTAGAAGAGGAAGCCACCCTGGCAAATAAACTATTGGCCTAGTTCTCTCTTTATTTTCACTGTTTGTATTTGCCTTCTCTAAGTCATGTTTTAAACAATATTTATGATGCCCACACGCTTGACAGTTATTTATTTCTCGACTCAGATATACGTAATATATCCAGTTCAGCACGCCCTTTCATTCATGTGAATACGCCAATGGAGTGCATGCTCTGCAACATTTTTTCATGAGTTCTTCTTCGGTTCTCCTTGTATTACACAATTTCAATTCTGTTATACATCCAGCCATACGATCGTATGCACTATACTGTCAATGCCGGAATGGTACTTTGACCCCGTAGACTACTATATCCTAACATATTCACACTGTTCATCTAAATTGACTGAATGCCTTTGGTTTTCCCTTTATCTTGCAGGGAATTTGTCTACATAATTTTGGAAAACTCAGTTTTACTATTGAACGATATAATCTGGATGGCTAATGGGTTAGAATACTATCCCCACCTTGAAAAGATTACAGTTCAGGCAAACTTATAGTGCACGTATAACCAGCCCTTTTAACTGCAGATCTAAGTTTGTATTTTATACTTAGTCTACATATATAGATAGGAGAAATCTGCTTATTAAACGTAACGCCTCGATTTCACTTGCTGGGGAATATAGTGTTTGCAGTCACTAAGTACATAAGTTTATCGGGTTACTACTGTTGAAGATACAATTTCTAATATTTAAACCAAACTATTACTTAGGTATTCCTGTGTAAAGCTGCACTAAACCTAATCTAATATTGTCTATTCTAGCCTACCCGTACTTAAGAAAAGATGATCAATCGGGGCTCATTGAAAATGCGGACAAAAGATATATAGCTATTATGGAATAGGAGACATACCACAGATACGTTTATAGAATACTTAAGCCATTTTTTAATCACAATCTTTGACAACTTAATATCCGACAACACATTCTAAACTGAATTACATGCATAGACAATTTATGGACAGTTTGTATTTAACCAAAGTGGCATGATTTCCCCACTTAGTAACAATAATAGTAGTGCTAACAATCTTTGGTCGACGTGACGACCATACAATGGTAAGTTTTTAGCGAATATGAAAGAATGACCTGAGTAGATTTTAGACGTTACTACAAATATAGCAAGAAATAAGGCGATAAGGGATTATCTTGCTGTCTAGTTAGCCGCCTGTTCATTTTTTATTACAGCCGGTACAGTTCATTTGGCTTGATTACTGAATCTGTCGTCAGATAGTCTTCATTGTACAAGGCCTCCCCCTTTAATAAGAACATCTTGACAGGAAGTAAGTTAAATGCATATTCTAGTAAATGGCAATCTCTGTCAAGCTCGCTAATCGCTCACTATAGTCTCAGTTTTAATCCTTATCTT
>JARBAV010000201.1 GCA_029237515.1 Nitrososphaerales archaeon | reverse complement strand
CTGTCGTAGTAAGTACTGAAGGATTGAGGGAAGGTTTAGTGCTTTCTTTCATTAACGATACTGGGTATCTTTCTTCTGATAGTATCCAACCTACTCTTAGGTCGCAAGTCGAGCACATTGTACAGACTGGTTGTAGGCGCTTATCCCCTCCAAGTCGTTATCACGAATTTCTAGAGACATTATTATCAGCCGGCCTATTCAAAGAAAGAGAACATCAAATCTTGATTGAAGCTCTTCAACGGGTGCGTCAATTCCATGGCATCCTCAATACAAATACATTATTCTATGCCTTGATAGAAGATCAATACAAGAATCTGAGCCACGGTGAGCTGCTAGTTCTATGTCTTTCTATCATATATTCAAAGAAGCCAAAGGCTTCTAATCGTTTATTTGCGAAGTATAGGTCAATTCTTCATACACCTCAAAATAAAAGATCGATCGAAAAGATATCCTCATGTCTCAACCTTATTGCAGCTATTGAAAAGAGCCATGCAACTATACATAATGTAGAATACGACGGAAACAATTTCCACATCGAACTAAGATGTTATGATATAGCTAAATTTCCAAGACATTTGTTTGAGGAAGCAAAAAAATCCTTGGTCTTGGCATTGGGCATTCCAATAGATTACAACGTACATTCAGAAGCCCATGACATCGAGGTGAAGGTTGAGGACAAGAGCATTTTTTGAGAATAGGAAACGACACAAGGAGTAACTACTGATATCACATGTTTTATGAACTGACCTTAGTAACGAGCATCTTCGGGTGCGGCAAGATAGACTAGGTCACTTATCCCATTAACTTTAGTCGAGGCATCGCACGCTAATTAGTATTTTTTAAGTCAATCATACTAATCCTATTCCATTAGGTCTATACATAACCGGGGAATGTATTGATTATATAGATTATTATTTCATACATTAATGTACCATAGAATTCATTCATAATCCGTATATCCCAGCTAGCGATATCTCTAGAAAAGTGTAAGAATGCAAATGCGAACGAAAGGGACAGCAAATGAATCCATCGATGAGGCACTAGTTGTGAGACTTCGAAATCGAACAAACAATAACTTGTTTATCAGGCTCCATGAATACAAGAGCATCCATAATTATGAACAGGGTGGAACATAGGCTTTCCCAACCTCATAATGATTGTTTAATAGTTATTCAATGTTTCAGCGATTATTTTGTTTGGCTGTAGATTATCGGTAGTTTCATATGTAGACAAAATGGTAGTCTTATAATTCGAGGCAGGACGAATTTCATCTCATCACCAAAAATCAATCAAAGCTAACTCTCGTGTTAGAATTTTTGAATAGCTGAGCTTTTGATTTGATACTAATCTTAAGATAAGGTATTAGTCCGTTTAATTCCTGCGAAAAAACATCTTTTTATTCTCAATCTTCTTTAATAGTAAAAAATACAAGTTGCAGCTCTCAAATAAGATACCTGTGCATTGAGAGGATTAAATGCGCATAGAATAGAAAGAAAACGATAATGCCTACACTACTTTGAGACGAGAACTAACCACCATTCTTCGCAATTCACCCTTTATTCATATTACCCTGTTCGAATCCGATTCTTGTAGTTCTTTCTAACCTCTAAGGAAATTGTCATTAAACCAATACCAAATGGTATTGCCACAATTCCAAGAAGCATACACAATGACGTGTATGGTTCATCTCCAAAGCTCCATTTCATAAATGTAACCGAACCCACAAGAAGTATCATTAGAGGTACATTCATGCCTACTGCCATTGCCGCTCTCAGTAACGGATGCAATTTAGCAAGGTGTATTGGCTGTTAGTATTTATAAATATTGGAGAGTAGGTGCAACCCAAATAATGGAATGCAATTTACACCGACATTGTCTTTGAGACACGAGAGATGCCATTATCTTTATCAAACAGTGTCATATCTCATCAAACCCCTTAGACTCCACTGGAATTAAGTAGTAGATTATCCCACCCAAGGCCAGACTTTGATTCTTCTCATCGTACATTGCTTCCTAATTATTGCCCGTGCACGTTCGGCCGCTTCTAGCTCGCCGATCTCTTTACCCAGATATTGCAAGATGAGATCCTCGTAGAGTTTTTTCGCTCTTTCTTCGGTAAATTCTTTATAGTTTGAAAATTTAATCTCTGGTGTTTGGCGCCTTTCCTTTTTTTGCATTTGTGAAAAGTCATCATGCCCTTTCAAATCTGCATACTCTCTCTTGCATTCTGCACAGTTGTTGTCAAAGAAATCTGAATGTACTGTGCATTTTGACATTGCCAAGAAATCTCATCTATACTATATTAAGAGCACCAATTTCGTCAAATCCATTCAAATCAAATGGAACAGAAAATCAACTAAACCCCTACACCGATGAGTAAAAAAATCAAAGATTTGTTGTGCCCTTGTCTTTTTCATGGCTGCAGCATTGATTTAGAGCAAATACTGGGTTATTTGCATCATTTTCTCATGGAATCTTTAGCTCTCCCACGTAAGCAAGGATATCTCATCCGGATCCAATTATGAAAAATCAAGTTAGTGTGTTAGGAAATTATATTCTTCGCATCCGATTTATCGGGAGGGCTTATCGCCTTGTCGACTAATTGCCCCTAATTGCTCCTTCCTACTGTGAAATTAAATAGGGTATCTAAATTATTCCCCTATGTTATGATAGATGCAATCCAGGCATTGATTCTAGGTATTGTTCAAGGAATTACAGAATGGCTACCAATTTCCAGCTCTGGGCATCTTGCCTTAGTTCAACTTGCTATGAATCTTCAGGTTCCAATTT
>JARBAV010000200.1 GCA_029237515.1 Nitrososphaerales archaeon | reverse complement strand
CCGATAATCGAGACACTATATTCAGAGACGTATAAGAGGATAAATGTTGCTGGTATTTTCGGTGGTATTATAGCAGGGGGTCTAGAGGATAAATGTTGCTGGTATTTTCGGTGGTATTATAGCAGGGGGTCTAGAGGCAATCATTTATTGAGAAGAACGTAGGGCAGAAGGAATTCTGACTACTCAGCCAGTTTTTCCGAATAGGATGACATTGCGTAGAACGGTTGAATCACAACTACTTATTGACCCACTTCAAATGAGATCTATACATCAATGGTTAGGGCAACAAATCGCAGAGTATGAAAGAGTGTTTGATCATATTCCTTCACCAGAAGAAATAGACAGTAGAACAAGAAGAAACCCTAATCAATAATTCTACTTATGCAATTTCTTTTGTACCCTTCTTTCCCATTCTTGATAGTTAAGTTGTCCTTTTTCTTCTAGCATTTCTGCTAATGTAGTTATCATTGTTTCTTGTATATCTAATTCAGACGCAATCTCTTCATTAGCAATAGATTCTTTTTTACCTTTTGATTTCAATAAGTATCCTTTTTCTATGAAATAGGCTAATACTATATTACGAACTATTTCTGAATCAGCGTTACCTAAATGAGGTTTTAATTGGTCAATTATATCCCACGCACCATCAGGTAGTGAAACTAAAGCCCTTCTCATTTTGCGGTCACCTCTAATGCTATTTGCTTTTCTTTATGTGTTTTGTATTTTTGCGATTGTTGTATTATTTCGTTCCATCCTTCAACGGTCAAACCAGCACTTCGAGCAGGGGTGGTCTTTATTGAGGAATGTTTTCTACAGAAATTGTAATTGGTGATATAACCATCCAACAGTTCTTTTGAGGATTCATCGTTCTTTAATCCCCTCATAACTTTATAGCGCATTTTAAGCGTAGAATGGGTTCTTTCAATAATATTGTTAGTTTTTCTTGCTCTAATTCCCACACGTCTGACCCATTGAACTCTATCAGTCTTGTATCTCGTATGAAATACTTTTCTGAATGCAGTATCATAAGCGTATGAACCATCAGTAAAGAATACTTTTGGTCTTTGTTTTTGTAACGCTTGTTGAAATACATTCATTACATTTTCAGTTGTTCTGTAAGCAGTTAGCAAATGTGCAACAATAAATCTTGTATCTTCATCTAAAGTTTCCCAGAAATATCTGCCATCTCCATGCACTTTGATTTCGGTTTCATCATGGTGATATTTCCCTGATAATTTAGGGGCTAAACTTTCAACATACTCTTTTGCTAGAACAGCATATTTGTGAATCCAATAATGAATAGTTGATTGTGAAACATTCTGACCAAAGATACTGTTGATCTGGTCTGCAACTTTACGCATTGAAAGTCCATCATAATACAAATTTAGAGCAGTTACAATTAGTTTAGGGTCATTTCTCATTTTAGCAAAATCTATTTTATTATCATAAAATTTATGCTGACAATCCTTACAGAGATATCTTTGAATATTGAATCTCTTGCCATGCTTAACCACGTTCTCACCCTGACAGTACTTACATTCCAACGTATATCTCTAATATATCATATCTATATCATAATATAAATATATCGTTTGTATATCAGGAATATATCATCTCTAAATTAGGAAACTATAAAGCTAAGACTATTAATACTACACTTTAGCTCACTTAATTCATAAATGGTATGACAGGGTTTTTCTCCCGAGCCCTTCAGGCACGTGGTCTCACTCAGGAGCCGCCCCCCTGCCATACCGATATAGTCTTGAGAACGGTTATTAATTAACGTTGGATGTTCTTACATGTCTGAATATATAACTGAAAGTTTTACTTTCATGGATAACAAAGCCCTATATAGTCAAACAATAGATTGTAATTATGAACATAAAATCACTATTTGCTCGAATTAGAACATGCTGTAATACAACAAAGGAAGAAAAGGAAAAGGAACCAGAACAAGTCATTACGGATAAAAAGGCAGATTCTCCGTAAGATTAACATCTTTCTTACTGTTTATTGTTAATGTCCCTTAATCGAACGGAATCCTATTTTGAAACCCAGTATTTCAAATATTCCTTACCTGAATCATAGAATTTATTATTGATCTTCACTAAGATTATTATCCTTAGTATTCTACTTGGCAACTCGACATACTTGTATTTGCTTTGCGAAAGACGTACAACGTATTGTTGTCTTCAAAATTTTTTGCCCCACAGTATGACAGTTTGGTTCAAAATTCAAGCTTCGCATTTTGAAATCCGGTTCAAATGGGTTCAAGAATATGGAGCGATTATTTGACAACGACTTTGAACATATTGGTCAGCTTGGAATGCTCATACATCCT
>JARBAV010000199.1 GCA_029237515.1 Nitrososphaerales archaeon | reverse complement strand
TGGCAAGAATCTTGGTTATGTTGGCCAAACGTGGATATGAGGCCGAACTTAATCTCGATCAATTTTACATGGAATTGATCTTAGGGCATATAAAGCCTCTCTCCCCTGAAATAATCGGCGCTCTGCGAGAAAATGGCTTTAGTTACAATTTCCTTGATAGGGTAACATATACTGACACAACCGGTGCAATTAGATATCATTCACATTTTAGAAGGCCACACTAGTCATCCTAAGAGTTTGCACAATTGAACTCAAGGTTTTAAGTAACTTTCTTTTGCTATCACATTATACATAGTTGCTGCGACCAAAATCACTCTGCTGAGCCAAAGTAGTAACGTGTTGTGACCTAACATTATGTTGAAATCACTTACAGGCCCTTCGACAAATCCATAAACAAGGAAAGGGGCGAGGCGAATTCTATAGAGATAAGGTTATGATACAAACTATCGGACTCTATATAGATACTTGGGCTGTTTAATAATCGGCAGACAACATGAGTATGGATTTCGGTTCTTTAGCGTCGAGTGCCACTCCAATAGCAGTGGGGGGAATCGCGGGATTTCTTGTAGGATATGCGATAAAAAAGGTAATCAAGATCGTCCTCATTATCGCTGGATTAATGATAGTTGCCTTTGTGGCCCTGGGGTATCAACAATATGTTTCAGTTGACTGGAGCAAGATCCAAGAAGCGGGATCGGGCTTGGTAGGCAACGTAAGTAACTCGACTCTTCCAGGAACTGAGCAAAGTGTTTCTTCCGTCATGGCAGCTTTCGGAATTCCTCTGGTGGGCAGCCTAGCCGCGGGTTTTATACTGGGATTCATCAAAGGTTAGCAAAGTCAGAAGATAAATAATGGGATTCATGCCATTTCTCGTCCTATTGTTATTGGGTACGATCACAGCAAATCTCAAGACTTGCTACCTGTCGATTTCAGACAGTCGAGCGATGCTTACTAGCGCTAAACCTCATTAGCATTAGCATCATCTATTTCTAGATATGAATTTTATTCGAGGCTGAAAACAGATTTCTAAATGGCAATCCATTGCATTTAAGATCCACACAATCTCGTACCTTTCACCTATCCCATGATGTAGGGAAGAGATTTCTCGCATCGAAAGAAAAGTATTTTTGTTTATCTAGATTTAGACGCTTTTACCAAATCCCGCAAATGCGCCAACGTTCTAACTTGACCACCATTTGCTTTCTTGTATAGTGACCAATACGTTTCTCTATCTATGTCATTTCGATCTTTCAGGACCTTTAAGTAATGTCGCATGCCTCTAATCTTTGTGATGTAAAGTGTCTTCTTGCCCACTCTAGCGGTTTTTTTCCCCTTCTTAGAGCCTTTTCCTATCCCACGCTTCTTTCTTGTCATGTGCTTCAGCTTGGCTCTATATCTAGAAGTTCCTTGCCTCTTTGCGGTCCAAATAGCCCCGTTTTTGATAAGCGCCCTAAGATTTTCCCTCGTAATAGAATCAGCTACATCTTCAAGCTTATCCGGTTCAAATCTAACTCTATTCACTCCTACATTCAGTATTCGAGCGACCAATTCTCGCTTCTTTCGTATATTGATTACCATTAGGTCTGCTCCTTATTCTGATCCTTTTGATTAAGCTCCTGAGTTACATTACCCTTATTGAGGACCTTGATACCCAAAGCATCGGCCTTATTCACGATATCTATTCGTTTCCGTCGACCTACTGAGTGACCAATCCTCGCAGCATCAGTCTTGGGGTCCAATTTTTCCAGGTCTCTGATATTATGAATCAATTTATCTTTGTATCCAGAAGGATGCAAACCTCTGGCTTTTTTAGGGCCCCTGTATCCCACTTTGACAAGCGGCGGGACTCCAGACACCTGCTTCCTCATCTTGTTATCAACGCCTTTTGGTTTCCTCCAATTTTCTGCAAGCCTGATATATCTCCAACTCTCTTGTCTTACAAACTTAGGTCGAGTTGCAGACACCTTCTTCCTGGCACGTAACAAATCATCATTTATTGGCAAACGCTAATCAAACATCAGGTGCTATAGATTTTAATAAATACGTTTC
>JARBAV010000198.1 GCA_029237515.1 Nitrososphaerales archaeon | reverse complement strand
CACATCTTCATAATGCTTTACCAATTTTCGTTCACGATATATAGTTGTCAGGGGTTCCCATTTATTGTGCTAGCAGTAATACTATAATATTGCTTTGCAAAGCAACCATTCCTTGACACAATATTTTTAACAGAATACGACTGCTTCGATTTATTAAAGTTCATAGCTTTTGCTCCATTGTTGGCCCGCTCATCGGAAGCAGTAAATGGACATATATCTACAGTTGATATAAAAATAACCTGATATGATCTCTTAAACATGGCAGATACAATATGGAGCATCGTTCTCTTTGTCATAGGACTGGTTATTTCGACAGTTATAATTTATGCCGTAACTAAACTCTTTGGAGAGAAAGAGGGAATAAAACATGCTTTTGCTGCTGCCCTTATAGGTTCGGCGGTCTATGGTGTGGTCTACTTCGTTTTTGGCCACGGCTTCTTGGCTGCTCTAATCGGTGGAATTGTATGGCTGCTTGCGCTGAAGGCTCTATATAGTTTCGGGTGGATAAAGGCATTCATAATAGCTGTGATTATTTGGATAATTTCTGGACTAGTCGGATTCATCGTGCACACTGGTTCTGGGCCGTTATGAATCTTGTCTTTTAGGCAGCAGGATTTGAATTCAACTAAATTAAGTCATTGGGTTGTACTATGAATCAGAAATCGTCAGCAAATGAACTGAGAGAACTGACATTGTATAAAGCACATTTGACTCAGTCATCTATTAGTCTATAGTAAATGTGCGTAATAAATCAGGTCATTTTTCACTTAAGGCTTTTATTTGTAGACACCGCACCAGAATAGAGCCGACTGAATTGTGAAGCTGGTTTTGGCGCATCTATCGATCCTAGTTTGTCCTTTTGTTTTCAATGATATGAAGATAGTAACATAATTAGCATATCGGCCATGTACATTGAACGTTAATCACAAATTATTGACGCAGATTGTTGGGACGAAATTCCTCTGGGCCTCACAGAAAATCATCAATTAGGCCATATCTAACTCCTTGTGCAATGCGATCTCATGCTTCAGTCTTGTCGTGAGATTCTCAATTTCAATTGGTTTATGGATCAGACAGATATCAGAGTCATGCTTATTATTATTCGGAAACAAATCCATTAGAATCTCGTAATACTCGTCGAAGGCTGTAATGAAACAAATTGGTGGAGTGATCGCATTTGAATTCTTAGCCAGTTTTTGGATTTCCTTTGTCAATTCCACGCCGTTGAGTTCAGGCATCTTTACATCAATTAGCAGCAGATCATAAGGCATATGGACAGGTGATCCATCCCTGTTACCATAAATGGTCTTAAAGATTGAAAGAACAGTAAGGGGTTCAGAGTATGCTTCTATTAAAAATCCGCTATCCTCCAATCCCAGCTTTAGCGTTCGGAGTATGTCCTTATTGTCATCTACAACCATTACACGATATTTTGGAACCAAATCGCTATTCTCACCTTGCGTACTTAGATCTTGTTGCTTCTTCAGGTCCATCATGCTCCCGGGAGTTCTCATATATCTAAAGAATTAACTCCATAAAGTGAGTTATGATGTGGCGCATTGTACTTCCGATCAAATAAGGAAGAAGAATTACAAATTGAATCATAACTTACGACTTCAATAATCAATTCTATTACAGTCAATGCACCACTTATTCAGCACACAATCAGATTTAAGCATAATGAAGATTAGTGAGAAATTAATAAAATAAATGATTACTTTTGCACACATAGTCTATAATATAGAGACAAAGAAAAATGTCGGAATTATGAGCTAAATCAACCAAAGAAAAGACGAGATGCACTAATTGATGCTCCAGATTATGAATCCACCTAACCACTATATTTCAGTCTGAATGTGACTAAATTTCCATTATTGGAAAGTCAAGTACTGGTCTACAATAATCGTGAGATTACAATAGATGAAATGAAGTATCAAAATTAATGTAAAACCAACTTGATGATAGTTGCTTTTCTCCCAAGTTTCATCCTTTATTCAGTAATGAATGAGTCAGCAAACCTCCTTTGCCGCATTTGTCTAGATCTCCTTAGATCGATATTTACAATTATTATTTGCTCTTTGGCAGCTACTGCAGTTTTAATTTTGGGGGTAGCAATATCCGTGCTCCTGTCATATTCGAGGTCCACTATCGAACTTTTCCCTCCAAAAAAACCTCCGCACACATTCGAAGCGACCACAGGAATTCGATTTTCTAAAGCTCGTACCTGCAAATACAAATGCCAGGGATCGATACCTGTTTTGGGTATTTTGGACGGAAAGAAGAGTAACTCTGCGCCTTTGCGTACAGCAGATCTTGCTATTTCTGGAAACACTAAATCATAGCAGATAGGCACACTGAACTTAAGTTTGCCAACTTCAAAGACCTCCATTTTTGAGCCTGGTTTTAGCGCCTTCCTTTGATGTCCAAATAAATGAATTTTAAATTGCCTTCCTAATATGCTTCCATTTGGTGTAACAACGGGGCATGACACGTAGGTATTATCTTCAATTTTTTCTTTAAATGCCCCGGGTATTATCGCGAAGTCGTATTCCCTAGCCGCATCGGTGATAACCTTGAACTCCTTTTCAAAATCTCTAACTACTCTAGTGTACCAAAGTTCTGGTAGGCAGACGATTTCTATTTTCGAGTCATATATTTCAGATGCTTTATGAAAGAGTCTTTTAAACTGCTCATGTATCAATTGATTTCTCCGAGCAGCTCCTAGTCTATCATATTGGTGCAATTGGATAAGGCCAATACCGACCACAGCTAGTGATCCGCCCCATCAGTAATTATTCATTTGCAATTTATGATGGTTAAATTATGGGTGCATCGAACTCTACGAAAAGAGTTTCCTTTTCGAAATTGAGCAGGTAGTTATGTAAAAAAACCTTAGCAAAAGGATGGTGGCCGGAAAAGGGTCATTGCACCGAGTATTTGCCGATCAGCAAAGTAGCGATAATTATCAAACTTCCATCCTTTTATTCTACTTATTACCAAAGAAATTGCTAGAAATAGTACTGGCATGACAGAATTTAGTTAACGCTGACTTCAGCAAAAAATCTGTTTTTGGGTCGAAAACGGTATCAATTCAGAAATGAACTAACTTTGCTCCGCAAACGGTTATTATATCTATTTTGTATCTGATCTGACTCACACAGAACAGGCGTG
Source organism: Nitrososphaerales archaeon (assembly GCA_029237515.1). Taxonomy (GTDB): domain Archaea; phylum Thermoproteota; class Nitrososphaeria; order Nitrososphaerales; family Nitrososphaeraceae; genus TH5896. The sequence continues at coordinate 3,673 of JARBAV010000198.1, read as the reverse complement.
AGTTTCAGCCCACCACTACGTCCTAGCAATTGTATGGCCTGGGACAGTAATTCTAGCTAAAAATGGCGAATTATTTGAGGCAAATTATAGTGAAGGGGGAGACAATCAGCTAGCTCCAGCCTCCTCCTACAAATACTACAGCTAATCTACCTTCAAATACTGGCAATCTGAAAAAGGATTCATGCGTTCAATACGTGATAACGGAAAACACCCAGCACGTTACCACATAACAGTTTAGATGTTTCTGCTTACACTACAGGTAATATACCTGTAGCATTTTTGGATTCAGCTAAAAATTAAACCATTGTATTTCGAATAATGCTAGATGACGGGATGTATGTTCTTTTATCTGCTCCACGTTGGATCCTACTAGTGCTGACGAAGATGTAGGCGGATATATAACCCACAATTTTTTGATAAATATTACGACAAAACAGAGCACGTAGTGCACTTTTGAGAAGTCATTATCAGAAATGGACCTAATTCCGAACTACAACATTAGTAATAAGTGAGACAGTTTTTACTTCTTGCCATTGAAATGCAGACTTAACCTCGAGTTTCTCCAAATCTTCACATCTCTGGATCCCCCAGAAATAGTTGAATGCTTCAAATTCCAATGTTTAACAAAATAGTCTATTGTTGGTCGAAGATGGTCTGGCGCAGACAATGGGCCAAATTCTTTTGCAATTTTACCCATTGCTCTTCCTAATTTTATACATTCCCAGCATCCTAGAAATGGAATTAAAGGAGCCAAATAATATCCTGCCTGCCTTCCAGTATATCCCCACGCCTCACCTACAATACAATATTTTGAATCATGAACGAGAGTCTTCACGTCTCGTTCATTGAATCCGGACCTAAGTTTGAATGACCAAGAAGGACAGATATCTTTGAAGTCTAAACTTTTCGGTAAAGAAAAGGGTATTTCTTGTTCCTTATCTGTCTCATTGCTATTCATCAATGTATATTGGGAGAACAATCATTTATCCCTTCTCTGTCAGGGATACATTACCTGCTAAGAGGAGGTTAAAACCTTGAGACTAATTGTCTGAGATGACAACCTTGAAAACATAAACACGAGAACAGAGACCAGTAAAAGGTTCTTAAATATCCATGATATAATATACTTGTGTTAAAAATACCCTTCAATGGGAGGCACACAGAAAACGGCTAGAATACTTTCTGTCAATATATCACTTCCAAGAGAGATAGATTATGGGGGACAAAAGATATCTACGGGTATTTTCAAAGAACCAGTCGAAGGACGTATAACGTTGAGGACACTTAATCTTGATGGCGACAGACAAGCAGATTTATCAGTCCACGGTGGACCTGATAAAGCAGTGTATGCATATTCTGTGGAGCATTATGAATATTGGCATAGCGTTTTTCCCGATTTAGCGATGCCAAATGGAATGTTCGGAGAAAACCTTACCGTAGAAGGACTGATCGAGAGTGAAATTAGCGTAGGTGATGTTTTTAGAATCGGATCTGCTACTGTTATTGCAACACAACCACGAATGCCGTGTTACAAACTAGGTGTTAAATTTGGACGTATGGATGTCATCAAAAAGTTTTTGGCCAGCGGTCGATCAGGGATATATTTTAAGGTATCAAAGGAGGGTGAGGTCGCAACAGGTGATACAATACACCTAATTACAAAAGACCCCAACCAAATTACGATTAGCGACATAGTACGACTATACTCGATTGAGAGGGAGGATCTTCAAACGATGCGACGCGCTGTAAAGGTTGATGCATTACCTAAAGGATGGAAACACTATTTTCTTGAACAAATCCAAAGGTTAGAAAAATGATTTACCAGATAGCGAAGATGGGATAACGGGTAAAAAAGAGGTCATCAAGATAGATGAAATTCAAAAGGTTGATGGGGAGGAAATAAGAGAGATGAAGAGAAGAAAGGAGCAAATAGATGAAAATGATGATCTTGAAGTTGAGAATGTGCTCGTTGACAATTTTGGCCGAATTGCAAAGAAACTAAGGATCTCAGTGACAGACAAGTGCAATATGCGTTGCATGTATTGCATGCCAAGAGGAAAGGTTAGTTGGTTAAATGAGCATGATGTATTAGATTATAATGAAATCGGGAGACTTGTTACTATTTTAGCAGAACTTGGGATAGATCGAATAAGACTGACTGGAGGAGAACCCCTCCTTAGACCAAATTTACAGAACCTCATAGTTGCATTGACCAAGATAGAAGGCATTAAATCAATTAACATGACAACAAATGGTATTTTATTCGGAGAAAAAGCCAGAGCGTTTAAAGCTGCTGGACTTGAAGGAGTAAATGTAAGTCTTGATACCTTTAGACCAGCAAGATTCAAAGAGATAACCGGCGTAAATAGATTAAACACAGTAATTGAAGCAATTAATGCCGCTGAAGGAGTCGGTTTAAATGTAAAAATTAACACCGTTGTAATAAGAGGATGGAATGACGATGAAATTGTTGATTTTGCTAATTATGCACGGGATACTGGCCACGTGGTACGCTTTATAGAATTTATGCCATTAGATGGAAGCGGAATTTGGCGGTCAAATTTGGTTTATACTAAAAGAGAGATGATCGAACAGATAAATAGAAGCCTGGGCGGACTTGTGCCTTTAGATAATTTCTCAAAATACGATCTCAACGATACCAATGGTATGAGCTACAAAAATAATTCAATTAATCAAGAAAACCAAAATCACAAATCCGATCCTGCAACAGTGTTTTCATTTTGTGATGGAAGGGGTAAAATCGGATTTATCCCGTCAATGACTGAGCCTTTCTGCTCTAGTTGCGATAGAATGCGGCTAACATCAGATGGCAGATTGTTAACATGTCTTTTTGAAAATCCTGGATATGATCTTAGAAATATGCTTAGAAGCGGCAAGCCAAATTATTATATTAAGAGAAAGATTTCAGAAAATGTGATGAAAAAGCCCGAGGGAATAATCAAGATCATTAGGACAAACGCATTAAAATCTTCTTTGAATTTGATGCATACAATAGGTGGATAACATTCATACACTCAGGTTCGATTGACATTTGCAATATGACCTCAAAGAGATAGTATTTATCCCTCCTAAGTATCAGATTTTTTAATAGCCACTATGCAACAATGAATTCTTAGTCCTGCGAATGGAATGAAATATTAGATTGCTCCATTCTTCCAGTACGCCTACTCAGCATTTTAAATGAATCTAATGCATCGATTTCGATGACTCCTGGTAGATGCTGAATGCTTTGAACATAGTTGTTCAATACATAGAGATCTTGCAGTCTTACTTCTATTCTGATGTCACTTTCCTTCAGATCGTCTGACGTAGATCTGTTGATCACTTGTACGAGACCAGCCAACTGTTTTTCAGTCTCCTGATTCAAAGGATATCTTCCAGATTGAATGGAATCTTCAATCATCTTACATAATTCAGATATTTTCAATTATCATAAGAATGCTTCATATCTTATTTTATTGTATTTGAAGGAATGACACACTAGGAGACCCATTATCTTCAACTGTAATTGAAAAAGGGAGAGTTATTAGTTTACGTTTGCGATTTTGTGCCTCCAAATCCTAAATATGAAATATCGACAAGTTTTGAATCTCGTCTCATAAGAAAAATGACATCATGATCATATTCAATTGGCATTAAATTGAAGTAAAAT
>JARBAV010000197.1 GCA_029237515.1 Nitrososphaerales archaeon | reverse complement strand
TGTGTGCTCAAAGCATCAAAAAGTGCGTCCTTGTTTACTATCTTGGCTCGTGCAACATTTATCAAGTAAGCGGATTTTTTCATTACACTAAATTCCTTCTCTCCGAACATGTTTCTAGTCTCTTCTGTGAGTGGGGTATGAATTGAAACAATGTCTGCTCTGGCCAAGACTTCTGGAAGGCGGTCTATGCCTGTCAAGTCGTCAACAAAGTATTTCTTGTCATAGCCCTGACTTATCGTAGAAGGATGTTTGGTCACGGCTTCCACTCTCATGCCTAGGCCACGTGCAATTTTTGCAACCTCTATTCCAGTTACTCCTAAACCAATAATTGCCAATGTCTTTCCGCGTAATTCCATACCGGCAGTGGTTTTCAATCTTGTATGTAGCTGACTTGTTGCCCGAATCGAATTTCTGGTCCCGATCGAAACGTTCTTTGATATAAGGAAGATTAGAAAGAGAGTATGCTCCGCAACAGAGATTGCATTAGCAAGCGGAACATTTGCTACATAAATTCCCTTTGAGGTACAATATTTAATGTCTATATTATCTACTCCTATCCCTGATTGATGTACGAGCCTAAGATTAGGACAACTCTCGATTACTGATCTGTCTATCGTTTGGAAACCATTCACAACAATTTCAGCAGGTGCTAGTTGTGGTATTAATGCTTTGTCAATATCAACATATTTGATCTCGAGATTGTATTCCTTTAACTTCTCCGTCAATGATTGTCTAAATGTTAGACCTTGTAAAAGCCCCACTATATTCAATTTCTAACTAGTATTAGTGTAATAGCCTCTTCATATTTTTTTGTATGTGAAGTTGCTTTGACTCATGTGGAGTATCTCCATGATCACAGACCTAATTTAGAGCTGCATTAGCAAACGCACATTTTGAATAATAAATCAAAGCTTAATAGAATTCAATCTGCAAATTCTTTATTAAGCCTTCCTTATTAAGGAGTTATAAGTCTATTTTGGCCGATTCCTGCGATCGGTAACATTAGAGTTATACGAATATTCAAGATTCTAGTACTCAGGCAAATCTTGAATTGTATCTATCGCTTTTTTTTAGCCGTCCTAATACTACTTCTAGTAACGTGTAATCTTAATTAACAATATCACCATTTTTCTGATAAGAAACGGAATTCCACAGTTTTTGTTACAACCTCTTTGGCATATTCGGACAGGTGTAGATTGGTTTATTGACACTATTCAGCACCACTTTAAACACTTGTTCAAAAACTAATATTTGTATGATTCATATCTGTTCAATGTATCAAGATGTATTATTTCAAAGTAAAATTAAAGAACGGTTTTTGGTGTAATAGTACATAATAATGACAATTTTCTGTGTCCTATCAAGCTATGTGATGTCATTCCTGTTTCGCCGATTTGGATGAGTGAACAGTGTCCAAATTTTTTAAATATTACTTATCGTATGACCTAGTAATGAAAAAGAATAGCCTAGATTCTTCACCTGACGAGACGAGAACTTTTGAAAAAGGAAAGGTAGATCTTGTGAACTTAGGAGAGATTACGATTGGCAGGGGGTATTTGAGCCCGGATGGAGTTGGGAAAAATGCATTAAACCTATAGTTAAAACCGATAGTTGTAAGGCTCCGCATACTATGTATGTCATTTCTGGAAGAATGCACGTAGTAATGGATGATGGGACAGAGAGTGAAACTGGTCCAGGTGACTGCGTAGTAATTCCTCCAGGTCATAACGCTTGGGTCATTGGTAATGAGCCCTGTATTTCAGTTGACTTCACTGGGGCAAAAGATTACGCAAGGCAGGTCTAAATAGAATAGTAGAACTTTTATGAAAAAAACTGCCTCCATATCTTACTTGCTAGTCGCAAAATAGTCTTTTTGTAGAATGGTTCTTCTTAGCAAGCTCGGTTGTCTCAACTTATCTGCGCACCCTAGTTATTACGTTAAAATGGCTTATGAGAGTAAGTAATATCTCTTTTCCAATAGCACTTTGGTGCATGCCGATTGCTACGAAGATAATGTCGTGTTAACAGATGACATGAATACATAGGAATCAAGATGGTGGGTATAATACATTCGTGACTACCTCATCCACTTATAAGACATGGTGATAATTCGTTCAAAAAACTAAAACTTACATTAATGGTTACCACAATACAGCAGGGCTGTTTATCGTGATATTTGTAGGAATGATTTGAAGATCTCCTTTTTGACTCGCTAAAATAATGTCTGGGACAGACTTCAGAATGCTTATCGTCGTATTTTCATTCCATAGAACATAGTTAAGACGAACTAGTGGGTTATAATCTTCATCAGCAGGAGTGCTACTAGCAACAGGAAGTTGAAAACCAAAGGCCCCTAAGCCTTTAATACCATTCAAAAACTCGAAACCTTGGCTTAGTTGGCTATTATACAATTGAGTAAGACCGGGAGCAAAATTTACATGCCACCCAGTGTTTTCAAAGATTGAATTGGCAGTCTCATTATTTGAAGCGTCTGTCGCAACAAAGTATGCTACTTTCCCATTCACGAATCCTTTGGAAACCGGAAGTTTCACTTGATCGTTTTCTCCAGTCTCATTAGTACTATATGGATTTTGAGGATCTAAGACCGCGGCTAAATTGTGATTCTCCCAATCTGTTCCTAGTGCAAATATTCGAAAATCAGAGGATGACCATATTGAGCATTCTACTATTGCCCACAGAAAAAAGATCCCCGGGTAGATTATTAGCATTTTAGAAATTAACAATACCAAAAGAATAAACTGAACGCCGTGATATAAAGTTCCTTATCCCATATTCCAAGTACAGTTGGATATTGAGTTAAGAGTAAATTCTACTGAAGTAATTGTATTTCTCTACATCTGGTCTCGCGAGCTAGGGATTTTAATTTATTTATCCGTTCATGTAAATTTTGAATTGAGGCGAGGCCTCTTTTGAATTGGCTTTCTTTCGAAATGCTCTAGAATATTTCCGTCCTTATATCTGCTAAGAAAGAACTCGAGCTCCGATATAATCCTATCTAGGGAAACTAAATCAGACTAACTGGCTCGAAGACCTGGTACCTTAAATTAATGGGCTCGCCCACTTCCAGGTATTTTGGTATGAAAATCAGATTGGATGCGAGCAGAGCCACGAGGTAATCATTGTGGAGGCACATACAGGTGTTCATTTATAAAATAAATCTCTCACATTTTCCTCAATGAATCTTTCGATGATTTCGTTGGTTACCTTTGGCTTTTCAGCATGTGGTCTATGACCACAATTCTCTAATATGCACAACCGGCTATTTTTCATCTCTATAAAAGGGAGTATGAACCTGACTGGGATTATACGATCTTCTTTTCCCCAAATTACAAACGTCGGTGATTTTAACCTATTTATATTAATCCTCCTAGCAGTAGTACTATACTTCAGGGCAGAAGCAAATGCATTTTTAGCTCCGGGCATAGATATCCGTTCATAGACCATTTGTGC
>JARBAV010000196.1 GCA_029237515.1 Nitrososphaerales archaeon | reverse complement strand
TTTAGTTTCAAATATACTGAATCAGGGGGTTTGAGCAACAAATATCTCATAGTCTCGTATGATTCAGCAACGAAGGAAATTAAAGCTTCTACTGATATGACCGGCTCAAACCTGGTACAGAAGACGTTGGCTGATTCAGATGAGGAAACTTTGAGAGAATATTTTAAAGGTAATAGATTCTTTGAGTTTAGTGCCGACTATCCAGCTGGTAAAGACATAGAAAAGGATGATAGTAGTGTATTGTCATTCACGCTTATCGTAACTAAAGGGAGCAAAGTCCATACAGTGATATGGACTAATAAATCAACAGAGATTCCTGATGAATTGACGCAGATCAAAGCCAAAATTAAAGAAATGGTTTCAAGTAAGAAAATGATTTGATGTTATTCACCTACATCAGTACATAGAATCAATGTCTTTCCAGAAGTGTTATGGTTATATGCGAATCAGTTAACTTCGATTCAGTGAGCAGTTATATTGATACCCCATTGAGAACATGTCTGAGAATGCAATTAGTTCGTTAGAAGAGAAAAAATCTGTATGCGCACACACAAAATTCTAGTTAACTAGACAGCTCTCATTCGTCTAAACGATAGCACTCCAACAGTTCCTAAAGATACTGCGGAGAGCAGCAAGACACCGATGTTCATAGCAAATGAGTTTATTCCTGTTATTCCCAGCATTACTTCTCTCAATGCGCCTACTGCATAAGTGACTGGATCGAGGGTAGTTAAAATAGAAAGCCAAGTTGGAAGATTGTCTAGTGGAAAAAGAGCTCCACTTAGAAAAAAAAGGGGAAATACAACAAAGCTTACGATCAGCTGAAAGCCCTCCAAACTTTCCATATGACTCCCAAGAGTAAGACCAAGCGATGTGAGGGTGAATGAAAGTAGAAGGATTATGATAACAATAAAAACCATGGATAATGGAGTATAGTGAATTCCGATCACAAATCCAACTATTAGCAATATGGCCGCTTGTATCAATGAAGTAGTCATGCCTCCAAAAGCCTTTCCCAGGAAAATCGTAGTTCTACTAACTGGAGCTACCATCACACTTTTGAGGAAATCAAACTTTCTATCCCAGATTATGTAGGAACCAAAGAATACTGAAGTAAATATAACTGACATACATATAATGCCAGGAAAAATGAACTGTTGATATCCTATGTTAGTATCGGCTGCAAATCGCGCTGTCCCAAAAAGGTCGGTTGTCGCTCCGAACCCTTCTCCAATAACAAATAACCATAATAAAGGGGTAAATGTAGATGCGATAAGCCTACTTTTTTCTCTTAAAAAGACTTTGAATTCTCTAAGCCAAATAGCGTATAGCTTAACTAACTCTAGTTCTATCCATTTGTTATTTGTTTCCATATTGAGCATATCTTTCCATAAACCCCCCTTCAGAATCATTATCATCATCCTCATCATCATGTCCCTGTTTCCTGGTAATGTGTCTCTGTGCAAATTTAAGAAAAACATCGTTAAGAGTAGGGCTTCTAAGTTCTACCGATTCCACCTCAGTACTATTGGTATTATTTAGTATTTTCAGAATGGCAGGTAGATTGTGGCTTGCGTCATCTACATAAATGAGAAGACTTCCTTTTTTTGTATCTAGGTCGACTTTACGTACAAAGTTGCACTGCTTTAAAAGACGGTCGATATTTTCTTTGTCAACGTATTTTTTTTTTGCTAACTCCATTTCTATTACCTCTCCTCCGAGTCCTTCTTTCAATTGGGTCGGTGAATCAAGAGCAATTATCATCCCTTTGTCTATGATACCAATTCTATCACAAAGAAAATCTGCTTCTTCCATGTAATGCGTCGTAAGTATAAGTGTAATTTTTTCATCCTTTACTAGTCTATTAATATATTTCCACATCACTTCCCTGCTACTGGGATCAAGCCCGAGCGTTGGTTCATCCAAAAAGATTACAGTTGGTTTGTGCAGTAAACCTCTGGCTATTTCCAATCGTCTACGCATACCCCCAGAATATTTTTTGACTTGGTCGTCCTTTCTGTTGGTAAGACCTACCAGCTCTAATACTTCAGATATTCTTTTTTCCCGAAGTTCTTTTGGAACTGCGTATAAAAGTGAATGTAACTTCAAGTTTTCGTAGCCAGAAAGCATATCGTCGCTACTGGGAGCTTGGAATACAATGCCAATACTCGATCTGACCTCAGAGGGATTCTTGATGATGTCATATCCATTCACTGTTGCTGTACCAGCGGTTGGTTTGATCAAAGTGGCAAGAATATGTATTAGCGTGGTCTTGCCAGCCCCATTAGGTCCTAGGAGCCCAAATACCTCATTATCAAATACTTTGATATTAATATCATTAAGAACAGTTACGTTATCATACTTTTTGTAGAGGTTCTTAATGGTTATCAATGTCTGATCTAAACCGAATGAAACTTCGTACTCTCGACATATATCTCTTGTATTTCCTACTCTGTTATTAGTATATCCTAGGCCTATATTCTCTACCCTAGTATCTAAGAATGATTATTACTTGAAGACCCATGTCGTATTGTATATACGATATATATAAATAGGCAAGCTGCTATATATCGTATAACCAATATGGAGAATAAGGAAGCGATCTTCACAACACAATGATACCAGTTTCAGAGGAGGCTATCATTAATGCGGTTGGAAAAGTAAACAAAAGTGTAGTCAACATAGCAAGTGTTCGATTGATGCAAGATCAGCTTTTTAGAGTATTTCCGGTACAAGGCGTAGGATCCGGAATCATACTTGACAATAAGGGACATATACTAACCAATAATCATGTAATAGATGATACAGAAAGGTTAAGAGTAACTTTTGGTGATTCCAAACAGGCCAATGCCAAGACGATAGGTAAGGATGAAGTAACTGATTTGGCTGTCGTTAAGGCGGAGCCTATTGAACTCTACAGCAACAATGAAATGAATTTTCAACCTGCAGTTCTTGGCGACTCCGATGAGCTCAGGGTTGGACAGATAGTTATGGCAGTTGGCAACCCGTTTGGGCTTACTGGAGCGCCTACTGTGACTGCTGGAATTATTAGTTCACTAAATAGAAATGTACCATTTGAAAATGGGATCCTGGAGTTGGTTCAAACTGATGCTGCGATAAATCCAGGTAATTCAGGTGGACCACTAATTAACACAAAGGGGGAAGTAGTTGCAATTAATACGGCAAAAATACCATATGGACAAGGAATTGGGTTTGCAGTTCCTATCAATATGGTAAAATCGATATTAACCGAATTGATAGAGGATGGACACGTATCAAGACCATGGCTAGGCATAAGTACAATAAAGATAGATCCTAAGATAGCCAGATACTATAGACTACCTATTGTAGAAGGTGCTTTAATCGTTAACGTCGAGCCATATAGTCCTGCAGAAAATGCAGGACTTAGACGAGGAGACATTATTGAAGAGGTTGATGGAAATAGAATACAGAGTCCTTCTCAAATATCATCGTATATAAGGCAGAAAAAGAAAGCTAGCGACCGGGTAACAGTTATGGTTAATCGATATGGTAGAATTTATGAGGTTCCTTTCCAGCTAGAAGCTCATCCTTAGCCTTACCATATTTAAGATCATCAATATATGTCCCATTCTTTTCCCATCAAGAATCAAATCCAACAAAAAAAGAGTAGGAACAACAAGAAAAATATTAGAACAACAGCAAAGTCCTCTTCGTATATTTTTTGATATTGAAAATGTCCCTCTCAAACTAATTTATATCAGGTGTTTGCTGTCAGAAGTATTGCTAAATAGCCAGAAGGAGAAGGGTTTACCAGAATATTTGGGATAGACCAAAAAATGTTGTCTCACGTCCCTCATTAATAAAGAATTGTCTATGAGAAGTTCTTTATCTAGGAACATACATACATAAGACGGACAGAGAGCATGACAGCAAGATAGATAGACATTATAACAGACTTTACCAAGGCACAGGCCTACCATCGGCGTTGAAGAAACCACCACTTGGCCCATCTTCGGGCAATGTTGCAGCCCATATGATACCACGCACTCCTTCCTCTACGGGTCCTCCACCTGGTCCGCCCATATCTGTGGCAAGCCAACCAGGATCAATAGAGTTAACAAGGATACCTGTTCCTTGTAGCTCTGCTGCAAGTCTTCGGGTAAGAACATTTAACGCTGCTTTTGAGATACTATAAGCAGGCGTACCACCTTCCTGCATATAATGTAACGAACCTCCAAGGCTAGAAACATTTACAATGCGGCCAAATCCGTTTCTCTTCATGATAGGTATAAAGGCTTGACATAATCTCCATGGTCCATAAACATTGGTATCTATAGCTTGATTCACAACTTTTAAGTCGACATCTATTGCATGCTGCCATGTATCGTAGAGAATGGCAGCATTATTGACTAGCACATTTAGACTACCGTACTGTTGTTCCACTTGTCTTGATACGTTTTTAATATGATCTTTATTTGTTACATCAAGTAAGTAAAAAATAACATCCAATCCTTCGTCATTAACTAGCTTGTTAACAGCTGTGTTACCATTGTTAGGATCTCTGGCTGTTAGTAGAACGGTAAATCCTGATCTTGCAAGCTGACGACAAGATTCAAATCCAATACCACGATTACCCCCAGTAACCAAAGCGATTTTTTTTCGCATCTAACCTCTTTTTATCTTTAAGGATAAAAAAGTTTTAGGTTTTAAACCATGAAAACTATAATACTTAGAGACCCCATGTCATACTATAGGATAACATTAATAGTAGGCAAGATTGCATTGCGATACTGATCTTCGAGTTCTGTTTCTCCTTTAGCTCTTCTCTGCCTAGAATTCATTGACAGCATTGATTCGTTCAACTTACATACCCAAGAATTTAGACGAATGATTGTTAGTTGCTGTTGAAAAATATTTCATTGACGATATCTTGAGCACTTTGACCTCTCAATTTATGATTTACATATTATTCCTTTTTCTTCGGCATATAACCGTTAGCGAATCACATAAATCGTAGATTAGTATGTTTTGATATGAAGTTTGAATGTTGGGAGAAATAATATTTGAAAGTAAAGGAAAAATCATCGGTCAGCGAGTAAAATCTGTTGAAGATGAAATCCCAAAATTGGAGATCACAGCCACAGGATCGGGAACAGTTATAAGAAATTTCAAAGTAAATGAAACTTGGACTTATTGGACCATCCGAAAACGAGATGGTAGTTTTTGTGGTGGAGGCTAAGGTGTAATAATGACAAAAGATGGTATTGAGATCGTTACTGCGACGGGTCGCGGAGAAGGAAGGATGACAAGAATGAGAACTACGACATATCCAGGCACACTATTCTTTAAGGTGTCGTCAGGCGCGAAACTCGCCTTTCCAAATCATATAATTGGGTTCAATGAATATGAAGTGGATGAGTTAGGTGGTTATTCACTTAAGTCGTGGGTAAGGAAATAAGGAGATTGTATTAATTGGCACCTAGACAAGTCATAGTTAAGGAACTTACCGTAAATAAACCCGCAAATCAAGTATTTGATTTCTTTTCTAATGTCAAGAATATGGAGATTGGAGGAGCAATAAAATCAGTTACAAAAGGTGAAGGCGACTGGTGGCAGTTTGATCATGCTGTTGCCGGTAAAGGAAAGATGAAGGTTACCCCAGTTTCGGATTTTGGGATACTTGACCACGAATTTGTGGGCGCAGGATTAGAATGGAAAGTATACGTCAGAGTGGTTCCTAACGTGGAAGGTTCTACAACTACATGGACTTTTATGAGACCAGACGGACTTACCGATGGACAGTTTCAAGAACAACTTAAAGGATTTGATTTAGAGATTAACAACTGGAAGAAATACTTGGAAGAAAATTGATATTATTATCGTCTAGACTATAGTGGGATTATGTTAAGTCGAAGGAATCAATGTAACAATGAATTTATTTGAGAAAGTCAGCCAGACTTGTCTGTTTAGTATTAATAACACGATTTTTCAGCTGGTTTCTTCTGGTAGTAGACGTCAGTAAAGAAATACGGTGAAAAATAGAGCTCGAACCTGAAGATATCAACTATTCTGTAACATTCATTGTGGGTAGTAGAGGGGTATCTGA
>JARBAV010000195.1 GCA_029237515.1 Nitrososphaerales archaeon | reverse complement strand
GCTAATTGGTAAGAGGTCTCGAAGAACTAAATGAGGATCTTCCTCTAACAGATTTCTGTAATGTACTGGATGCCAGTACCGGAGTACTAAAAAATCAGAATGAAAGTGGTCAAATTTCAGGAGGAAAAGTACTTGGATCTTTGATCAAATTGGAGATACCTCAAAGGTTAGTTGTGATCGGGGATATTCATGGCGATTATAATGCACTACACACTATTTTATCTAAGATAAGATACGAGCGATATTTGTCAAACGATCATAACAAGCTCATTTTCTTGGGAGATTATATTGATAGAGGTCGAAGGTCCCCGGAAGTCTTGTATACCGTATGTCTTCTTAAAACTAGATTTCCCCAGTCGGTAATTCTAATGCGTGGAAATCATGAAGCTCCAGACGAATTCCCATTTCCTTCTCATGATTTCCCTTTTAGAATCATGGATTTATTCGGGCAGGGTCAATCGATGGCTTTGTATCGTCAAAGGATTTTGCCATTTTTTCATGCACTTTGCCTATCTGTTGTGATCGAAGATTGTTTTTTTATTGTGCACGGTGGCGTACCAACCCAGCTTCCCCATGATGGAACTGAAGCTATGGAGACTTTGTCTAATGCTCAGGCCAACCATATGACTAGGCAAACAATGGAGGAAATACTCTGGAATGATCCACGAGAATCCATATTGGATAATGGGAATTTTGAACGATCTAGGAGAGGTATTGGTAGGCATTTTGGTCGGTCAGTGAGCCAGACATGGTTGAGAAGACTCGATGCCAAAGTGATCTTGAGGGGACATGAACCCTGTGAAGGATACAAAATCAATCATCAAGGACTGGTCTTTACAATTTTCACTTGCAAAGAGTCATATCCGAGATCAAAGGCAGCCTTTTTAGACATTTATTCTCACCAAATGATTCACTTAAAAAACGGATATGATCTACGCCAACATATGAATTACCTATGAGGTTAAATCGCTAAATACTAAGGGTGACTTTGATTTCCTTGCAGCGCTTCCTAAGCGACACCGTCGATATGTCGGCCACTTGACATATTTCAACTTGGCGCAGAAATTCATTGCAATTCTGCGAAGCTAGATAAATAACAGCCCCTGCTAGGGCTCTAGGATTCTTGCCGATAGATATCCGATTCTCTTGAACGTCTGAGTAGATTTTCAAGGCTTCCCTCTTTGTTCTTTCGGAGAGACTTAGTCTATTCGCAATAAGGGTAACGTAATCAGGGCCATGTAAAACTGGCACTTGTAGCGATAATTCCTTTAAAATGAGCTTGTAATGTGTCATAACGTCCTTAGTGGGAAGGTTACAAACTGTTGCAATATCCGATATAGTCTTAGGCGTAGCTGTCTCTCGACATGCCGCATAGAGTGCTGCCCCTACAAGCCCGAGTGTAGATCTTCCCTTCGCGAGCTTCTTCACTGCCGCTTTTCTATATATGTATGCTGCACTTTCAATAACGGCCTGGCTTAAATATAGCTTATCCCCAAAGTTATTTAGGAATTTCAGAGCTTTTTCGAGATTTCTAGAAATGGAGTCATTTAGCTGAGATCTATTATTCCACGTCCTTAGCCTTTGCATTTTCACCTTTTGGGACGGCTCTAGTGCTTTACCCCGTGCATCAGTATCACCAATCCCTATTAAGGTGGATAAGCCTTTATGATGGACTGCAAGAGACTCAGGCATGCCAGTCCTTGCCCTATCGCTGTAGCCCGATCTTGATGAGAAACTTCCAGCATGCTCAGAACTCAACAGCTCGTCTGCAACAACACATCCACATGAGCTACAAACGAACTCGTTTGATACCATATCAAAGATGACTGTGTAACTTTGGCACTGATTACAAAATGCCGCATCCATATTGCCATTTAGCTTACTTTCAGACGGCACCAAAGTGTCACAGGGCTCCACTCGGAAAAAAGCTCCAACGGTTTTTATCCATACTTTTTCTAGAAATCAGAAATATCCAATGGATTTCGGATCCTACTATTGTTTTCTTATTTGAATCGCACTAGATTTAGATATTCTAACCAAATCTAAGACTATGTGCACTCGAAGAAATTCACACAACTCTATTCTAGAAAAGATGTACTCTTATTACTTATGGATTATATGAGAGGCAGATTGCAAGAAACCCTTTTAGCTGGATTGTTAACCTTTCTATGGTTAGTCAATATTCCAATTGCCATTCTTGCTGTCTCGAGATTTATCACAAATAGAAGTGTGTTTATAACTTCTGATCTTAGAAGGATCAGAAACGATCCAATGATTATATTTCAGATTACTACAAGGTCCGCGACAAAGACGCCGGTAGTCAAGAGAGGAATACGATCAATAATTGAATCCTGTAGGAAGATAGAGTATGATAAATTTAAGATTTCAATCATAACTGATGACCCTACCGATAATTTGGAACTTGATGAATTCGATTGTGAGGTGGTAGTCGTGCCGAAATCGTTCAAAACTTCTGCCATAAAGAAAGGAAGAGCGCTCCAATATGCGCTTTTTTATAGAAAATCCAAGAAAGAG
The DNA here is from genome assembly GCA_029237515.1 of Nitrososphaerales archaeon. Lineage (GTDB taxonomy): Archaea > Thermoproteota > Nitrososphaeria > Nitrososphaerales > Nitrososphaeraceae > TH5896. The sequence goes on along the minus strand of JARBAV010000195.1, from coordinate 1,721 downwards.
AACGAGAAACAGATCTGGATTTACCATATGGATGATGAGAGCTTTGTTACATCTCAAACAATTTTGTCCCTCTTAAAATTCATACGAGATGGTAAGGGAGTAGCATCTGAGGGACCTATCTTTTACCCTCTTAAATTTGAAAACGCCAATGTCTTAACTGCTCTAGCGGAATCGATTCGACCGTTCACATGCTATGATTGTGTTTCTCAAATGACAAATAAAGTCGTCATCAAAACTCCACCATTACATATGCACGGTAGCAACCTTCTTGTACGATCTGACGTGGAGGACAACATTGGATGGAATTTTGGACCCACATTAGCTGAAGATCAGTTGTTTGGCTACATGGTATATGAGAAATACGGTTCTGATTCTATGGGGTGGCATGGTGGGATCTTACTTGAACAACCTCCCCTAAATATCAAAGATCATTTCATGCAGCGTAGAAGATGGGTTCTAGGAAGTCTTCAAAATATTGATAAATTTTCAATTGTTCACAGAGTCAAGCTGTCATATAAACTCATGACTTATTTCCTAGGATTTGCTGCTGGGCTCCTCTCAACAATTATCTCCATTTATGTAAATCTGCCAATCGTACTATCATTTTTTACTTTTGCTGATACTCATATCGGCAATGGCGCTGCTAGCGATAGTATCGTAAATTCTTTTATAGACAATCTTAATCTTGCGTTCCAGCAATTTTATTCAAATTCTGCATTTCATAATTGGACCACTGCAGGACCAATCGAATTCGCTACGGGAGTACTACTTCTGTTCTCATCACTTATTTGGTTGTTCTCATATCAATTCGGATTATTCCAGAATCTTCGATTTAGCCAAATATCAATATCGAAGAAAATTCTCTTTCACTTTCAAACTTTATTTTTATGTCCTATTATTGGTCTCGTAGAGACATTTCCTGCTTTCTATTCCATTATAGAATATATATTTAGAAACAACCGAAATGAGGGAACGCCTGTCTATGATTTCTACGTCATAGAGAAGTGAGGATTACTGAGCTCGCTTGTTTATACTCACACCTCTCCATTGATCTCCTTTTTTCAGCTAAATAAGGAATTCAAGGATTGATTTAAATCAGTACTACTTGCGAGCGTTTACGAAGACAGTGGTTCAACATTTGCAAGTCTTATAGAATAATGCATATCAAAAAGTCGTGAGACTGGATTCCTTTTGGTTAAGTTCCAATTTCTGTGCGCACAATCTACAAAAATAGATACAAACACCATTTTAGGTTGCCTAACTCGACACTCCGATATTAATTATGATCGTCAAGAGAAGTAATAACAGACGGTAACAACTGGTAACGCCTTATTTATCTCGTGCACGCAAAAACTATACTGGATACACAAGAAATGCAGATAGGATCTCAAACCCCTTCAGATAACAAGAAAATGAAGGGTTTTCTTATAGAAGATTCTGGAATTAAGGGTTTACTTATAGAAGATTTGCCTCACTGGTTCATCTATCATTAAGATATGTGACTAAGTACACTCATAGAATTTCCAACAAAACAAAATCTTAGTCAGCGGTCTCAGTCATGGATGAAGTTGTTCTTCCAGTTTGACAGTTTCTTTTCCCGGTTGTAGATGTCTCTCATATGGTTCCTTGATTCTCTGATAGGTACGTCGTGGTACCTCTCTAATAACACCTTTGGTTTTTGGCACACATCCGGTTCTACATTATCAATTTGGATAAATTTC
>JARBAV010000194.1 GCA_029237515.1 Nitrososphaerales archaeon | reverse complement strand
CTCTAGGTGCCACGCTTTTTGTGAGGATATCTATCTCCACATTAACCGGGGCACCACCTGCCATTAATGAATTCAGTTTAGAGGTTTGAGACTTGAATAATGGGATTTCAATGAGGCGACAGTTCTGAGCGTTTATTTGGTTTCTCAAAATCTCCATTAAGTCAGGATTATTGAGGAAACGAACATCGGTGGAGAATATTAATACTTCGTCGACCGGCCACCTTCTTTTAAGTTTGGCTTTCATCCTGGCTGCGTTTGAAAGTGAAATAATGTTCTTAAGGTGATCAAATCCTGATTCCACATCACGATCTACATAGTCGTTGCTAGGGCGAGGCCACTCCTCTAGCATTACACTTTCCTTTTCCTTAAAGCACATCAGGTATAGGTACTCAGTAGCAAAGGGAGAAATTGGATGAAGCATGATATCAATATTCTTTAGTAGATGATTGAGTACAGAATATACCGATATTCGCCTTTCCCATGATTCTTGATTGTCATCCCATAAATCATTTCGGACAATTGGAATATAGGTTTGACTAAGAAAATTGATTATGAATTCCTCTAGCAACTTTGCTGCTTCATGAAATCTACATTCATCAAAAGCTGTCGTAAAATCGGAAATTAAGTTTTGAAACTTTGACAGTATCCATACTTCAGGAATCGATAGGAGATTTCCATTTCTTGTCCATTCAATATTATGACTTGAAGGATCGTATTTGTCATACGTACTATTTTGATAAAAATATATGTGTAGATAGTAAAGTGTGCTAATGATTTGATGGGGTCTGCTCAACATTTCTTTAACATCAAAGTTCAGGGATTCAGCGGGGGAAGACTTCCACAAGAAGTAGTATCTAATTATGTCTACCGGGTAATTGCTTAGGAATTGAATAGATTCGACCACGTTCCCCAAACTCTTGCTCATTTTGTTACCCTTTTCATCTAACACATGACCTTGAAAAAGGAATGATTGATAAGGGGAAAAAGACGACCCAGATAGAATAATATTCTCCAGCAGCATCGTATATGCCCACCCTCTAGTTTGGTCAATTCCTTCTGTAAGGAACTGGACCGGAACGAGTTCGCTATATTCAGAATCTGTCAGTGAGGCATAAGGAGCAGCTCCACTATTGTGCCAAGTATCCAGAACAAATTGCTCTCTCTGCATAGTCGACCCGCATAAGTCACATTCAAGATTAATTCTATCCAACTGGGGCCTGTGCAATGGAAATTGTTCTCCGTCTGGCAGACTAATTGCCCTTTCTATAATCTGCTTTCTTGAGTATAGCAGATCCTTCTCATTACAGTTTACACACGTCCATATCGGTAGCGGTGTTCCCCACAATCGTTCTCTTGTGATGCACCAAGGGACTTTTTCCTTAATAATTTCAATAAACCTATTCCTAGAAGCGTTGAAAAAATACTTTACATTTTGAGCCGCGTCGATGGGGTTAGTGCCCAAAGTATCAGTCATATAGAAATATTCACGTCTGGACAACCATACCAATTTATGATGAGAACGCCAACATGTAGGGTATTGATGCTTTATTCGTCCTGCTTTAACATAATGACAGGTAGATTTTAGTTTCTGAATGACAAGATCATCAGCATCTCTAACAAATAGCTGATTGAAAATGCCCGCGTCCTTGGTGAATACCACTCTATCGTCAATCGGAGCAAATAGAGGTATGCCCCGCTTGGTAGCAATTTGAAAGTCCATCTCTCCGTTAGCCGGAGACAAATGGACTATTCCGCTCCCAGTGTTGGTATCAACAAAGCTTTCAGCGACAACGAGATGGATTTTACCTGTTCTTGCTAACGTTTCTAATCCAGGTATCATCTCAAGTAAAGGATGTATGTACCTTAGCCCTTCAAGTTCCTTTCCCAGTACAATTTTTAGTATTTCAAATTCCCGAACATCCAAATAGTCAAATAGCTCTTCTAACCTTTCTCTCGCCAGAACCCATGTCTCCTGACCAATTTTAACATGTGCATATTTTGCATCAGGATTCACAGCAACTAGTTCGTCGGTAACAAGTGTGAAGGGCATTGTTGTCCACACTATTAAAAATACATTCTGGTCCGTCAACCTGACCTTGTAATATAAAGAAGGATCTTCCACATTTTCATACCCTTGGTTAACTTCTGCATTACTAAGTGAAGTTTGACACGATGGACAATATGGCACTACGCGAAAACCTTCCTTTAATATGCCTTGTTCCCAGGCCCTTTGAAGATATCTCCACTCTCTTTCTATATATTCGTCTTTGTAGGTCCAGTACGCTCGTGAATAGTCAAATGACATTCCAAGTAACCTATCGGATTGGATCCACTTGGCGTTATATCTGTGAATAAGATCTATACATGCCTCCACTAACCTCTCTGCCCCGACTTTTTGAATGTTCTCAATCTTGCTACCGGTTAGACCCAGTTCCTTCTCTGCCTGTAGCTCCACAGGCAATCCTTGAGTGTCCCAACCGGCGCGGAATACCACCCTGTTCTTCTGAAGTGTCTTAATCCTGAACCATGCATCCTTTATAACACGTCCCCGTAAATGGCCTAGATGGGGGTCCCCATTCATAGTCGGTGGACCTTCGATAAAGCCCAATAGAGGATAGTTTTGGACTTCTGACGTTTTTTGGATAAGTTGCAGTAGATTTACTTTTTCCCAATGCGCTTTTACAAAATTTTCTATAGCTTTGGCGTCGAAAGTAGGAAGCAAATCCAATTCTATAGCAGCAATCTTTCTTTAACCCTCTTTATGTTTTTGCCGTGGCTTCAATAGAAACATAATAATAATGTCTCACTATGATTTGTTACCAAAATTGTCTATTGTAAATAAAATATCAGCAATGACTGAACCTCTAGGAGATATTAACGTAGTTGTTGAGATTCCTAAAGATAGCAGGATCAAGTACGAGTTAGATCGCAAAACAGGAGTTTTGTTTGTAGATAGAAAATTGTACACATCCATGGTATATCCTTTCAACTATGGGTTCGTGCCCGGAACTTTGGAAGAGGATGGGGACCCAGTAGATGTATTGTTGTTAGGCGAAGAAAGCTTATTTCCATTGTCAGTTGTACGTGCTACTCCTCTAGGTGTGTTGTTAACTGAAGACGAGGAAGGAAATGATTCCAAAATAATTGCAGTGCCCAGCCCAAAAGTAGATCCAGCCTATTCGAACGTAAAACAAGTATCGGATATTCCGGCTAGCATATTGGATAAAATCAAACACTTTTTTGAGCACTACAAGGAACTAGAACCAGGGAAGTTTGTAAAAGTGGTTGGTTATGCCAATAATGAGGTCGCAAGGCAAAAAATAAAGGAGGCAGCTGACAGATATTCAGCAGCAGGGAATCGTTAAAGCGCTTTAAATTGGTCACTCCATTTAACATACGCCTTTAGCATTTCTGCACTAACACTAGGTTTTCGAACCTTAAAGATTTCCTTGAAATCGGCTACATTTATTGACCTAGGGTTTGAACTGGTATCCATAGCCTTGCCACTTTCAAATAGTTCATTAACAACTCTAAGCTGAGCAGCTTGACAAATGTCCTTTATGTCGCTAGCACTATACCCCTCACATAACTTGGCCAATTCATCTGATTTTAGCGATTTCTCACGATTAAGAGGACGTGTATATTGACGAAATAGGTCTACTCTAGATGGAAGAGAAGGAAGGGAAACATTGATACGCTTTTGGAACCTTCGAAGAAATCCTGCCTCCAAAGTCCAAGGCTTGTTTGTTGCTCCAATGACGTATAACTGAGAATCTTTCGTCTTCACATTTATGCCATCCATTTCAGTAAGGAATTGATTCTTTACGCGTACTTCTCCACCAATTTCGCTAGTTCTGGTTCCAAGTAATGAATCAATTTCATCAATAAATAGAAGTACGGGAACCCCTTCACTCTCATGGAGCCGCCTTGCCAGCATGAATAGTTTAGATACGTTTTTCTCTGCTTCTCCCAACCACTTGCTCATCATGCTCGCTGCATCGACGTTCAAGAAATACCCATCAATTTCAGCTGCGGCTGCGGCAGCAAGTAAGGTTTTGCCGCAACCAGGTGGACCAAATAGGAGTATCCCTCGGGGCCAACCCAGCGGAAAGAGGTCAGAACGTTTAGTAGGATAGACGATTGACTCACGTATTGCGCGTTTTGCGTCGTCAAGACCAATCACCTCATCCCATTTTACATGTGGCTTATCTTTCAGCACCAGTTCGTCGAAATTCGGATCCGAAGTAGTAGACGAGTCTGATCCTGTTCCTTGACCTGTGAAGTTCGTAGGTGAACTCTTTGATTTTCTATCATTTCGCAATTCATTAGAATCATGACTCGAAGAATCCTTTGTTAGGGGGGAGATGGTTCTGCCGGGGAGTTTCGAACCCAGTTCCGATGAAAGCTGGAGCGTACGAATCCGATTTTGGTAGGCATTCGCTCGTTCTCTATATACTCTATTTAGCCTATACTCGGGATAAATTTGAACCAACTTCACCAGTGCGTCTATGGCTCTCTGATAAGATTGAATAGCCATTCCTCTCGAACCCTGCGAATCAAAGCTAATAGCTTCAGCGGCAAATTTGCTAGCAGTATTTTCCAGTTCCTGTGGAGCAAGACTCATAATAACTATAATCGTTTGGAATTAGTGTGCCACTTTGAATTATTTAGGTGTAAATTGATATTGTGTAATAAACTAAATTAATTGAACCTGATATCGTTCCCAGAGTCCTAATACCTAATGTGTAAAGCTCTTTATTTGCATTTGTGCGGTCTCTTTTAATGCCAAGGGATCGAAATTTACTTAGCCTCATACTGGCGGGAGGATAAGTTCTGTCTTCGGACCTCAAGTTCTCAAGTAAAATTCAATTTCATGAAGATTTCCAAACGCAAAATTTTCTAATCAGTTGGAGCCCATTGTCACGACTTCATCAATATAGTTCGTGTGGTTTTCTCCCGCGAGGGCTCTAGTTGCTCACTTGACTCCGGATAACAAGGAGACAACGAATTTAGCCGGACGATGCTAAAGATGTGATTTATTAGCATAACTACGGCAGTGCAGATCAAGTCATCTACCTAAAAGAGCTGATTCCATCCTTGCGATCACATTGTCGCTCATTTTATTGACTAGTAATTATACTCTCGCAATCCTTATCCTAGACGAGACCTTTCCCCTGATGGAATATTTTTATATTAATGTATACTATGTTGGCCATAATACTTCATTAGGTAGTCGCATCGTAGTGTCTACTTACGGGTTATTTGATGTCTTGATTT
>JARBAV010000022.1 GCA_029237515.1 Nitrososphaerales archaeon | reverse complement strand
TAGATGCCAGTCCGGGGTATGGAGAACCCCTTAATGAAAAAGACACAAAGGATTTCTTAACGACTAAGGTTCTGAATATCCACCTTGGGACAGTGGATGAAAATGGTGACGCAAACGTACACCCTGCTTGGTACTATTACGACTCTTCAAAAGAGAAGATCTATGTTGAAACAGGGAGACAATCGAAGAAAATGGAAAATCTATTGAAAAATAATAAGATTTACTTTTGTATCGACGATCCAAATCCACCTTACAAAGGCGTACGTGGTAAAGGGAGTGTAAAGGTACATGAAGACATAAACTTTAACATACTTATCGCCCAGAAGATACATCTTCGATATTTTGGAAACTTAGAACACCCAATCGCTCACGAACTCATTGATGCAATAAAGAATGGTCAATCTATTGTACTGGAAATCAGTCCAAAGTATTACTCGACTTGGGATTACAGTAAACAGTAATTCAAAATGAGTCAAACCCAGGAGTTGAGTCCTAATTACTTGAGTGGTGACTTCTATAAAAAACGAAATTGAGTCATTCATTTCCAAATATTTCGCAATTTTGGTAAAGGATTTCTTACTAGTAGATTTAGTTATTCATCGAATTTATAGTCACGACGTGATGTAAGCACCAGCAAGGTAGCGAATAAGGAAATAATGTCTCCTAGACTAATTACTATTGATTCTGATTCATCAGCATCAACTGCAGTCGATATAATGCTGCGAAACAATATTAGACATTTGCTTGTTATAGACAAAGATAAAATTGAAAAACCAATAGGTATGATCACTCCACTTGATTTACGGGACGAAGAATTCACTGATGAAGGGTTAAGAGATGCGATCGAAGAATTGTCAATGTACTATAAGTAAATTGAATAAATCCTGTTGTCAGTAACTGCATAAAGATAATAATCTAACTGTTAAAATAATTGCTACTATGCACTGTAAAGTTGTATTAGATTAAATTTCAAACTAGACTTTAAGTCATGATTTGTGTTGCCACAAAGACATTTAACGAAAAAGTGTGAAAAGACAATTCGAGTAGGAAGAACATGTCGGCGCATATACGCACTTCAATTAAGAGAATTTTTCCCCTCGCAAACAGGAAAATAAAGTGAACGAGTAGGCGGATCAAATGATCCAAAATGTCCCTTCTATTTTAATAGATTGCCGATGTGTGACCTGATCTTTAACGAAATAGAACTCTAAATTTCATCAAATACTTGGCTAAATAATTTAGTATAGCATCTATTACATCATGTAGCTTATTGACGTCGAGACAGTTTAAAGTGTCGGTTATGCGTAAGACAAGTAAGAAGTGTCTTGCGAATTACACAATTGCAGTGTCATGCTGTATATTCTTAAATTGGACTATTAGTATGATAGATCGTTTCGCATGAACGTGAATTATCAGCTTGCTAAGTTAAAAGTGAAAGAAGTCATTAAAGACTCTGCCAAACGTCCGTTTCTATTTGTTTATCCGGACACAAAGCTTTTAGAGATAACTACATTTTTGGCAATAGGTCCAGAGATTTATGTAGATGGAGTTGTGGTAGTTACTGAAGAGAGTCATAACGGGAAAAAAATACAGATACCTGTTGGAATGATTGGCGGCAGGAACGTATTGCGGTACATGCTAGAGAGTACGTTTGATCCGAAAGAAGACGTCTTCAGTACTGTGACTGCATCACAGATCATGGTAGAAATAACACAAAGCGATTTGGTAGAATTAGAGTCCTCATTGCGCAAAGTCATAGACATCTTTCAGAGAACAAGATTTGCAATTGTTCCTGTTATGAGCACTCTTAAAGAAGATAATGCGAGCAAACCAGTTATAATAGGAACTCTAACCATTCGAGACTTCTTGCCCCTTATAGTTGACAAGAAAATTCATTTCAATCATGGCGGAAATGAAGGAATTATCAATCAGATCTCATCTCCCATAGTATCAGTAAGTGGTGACATTTCGATAAAAGATGCGATAAGCATTATGGTAAACAAGGGTATACGAAACATAGGAATTCGAAACTATGATCAAAAGTACGGAGATGAGTATGAAAGCGAAGGGAACATGAAGAAGAGCTCAAAGATGGCATATATTGTAAATGATAGGAAGATTATGGAATTCTTGCTAAGTCATAATAGAAGGGCAAAGTCTAACCCGATTTTTAATTCTGTAAGTGACCTTGACACACTTCAAATACCTACTATGAGGAGCAACATAACTATACTAGAAGCAGCTCAATATCTTATGGATATTAAGAACCAATTCCTTGTGTTGGAGGGAAATGAGTATATAGTCACTCCGTGGGATTTGATTATGAAAACTGCAGGAAATAGTAATGGAAGAGATATTCTATAATCCCAAGTTACCAGCAAGAAAAGAGAGCATTCTATCTGAATCAAACTTTTCAATATAATGTTTTTCATCGAGTTAAGACTGGTTCTTATAAAGAATTCTAGTTATGAGATGAATAGGATATAAAGCTCATATACAATCTTTGACAAGCTTAGCATTTCCATCGAATCTTTCTGCTGTCT
>JARBAV010000193.1 GCA_029237515.1 Nitrososphaerales archaeon | reverse complement strand
TTTTCACATGAAATAATAGCTGGAATGGCGTTAAATGAAAAAATAGCTGGTCTACTCCTGCCTGATCTAAGGGGCAGTCTTGATTTTAATAGTGGTTTTATAAGTAGTAATCTTTCTTTTTGTAAGTGGTGTCAGGATCTTTATAATTATATTTGGAGTGAATCAGAAAAGGCGATATTATAGTATTAATAAATAGTTTATACTATCCTAATCTATCCATCTATTCATTCACCAATAAAAAATTATTTAATCGTACTGTGTTTCATATGATCATATGAATCACTTATAGTGCACATGACCGGATCAATTCTATTTGAAAGTTAGCCACATAATTATCTGGTTCTAAATGGAACGCCAATTCTAAAAATAGGATAGCCATAATCTATTTCTTGTAAACCTTATAGTTTTGGTCTAAATTTCTTATGTTTAGATTAATTAAAAATGGTATTGCAACAAACTATATATACTGATTTTAACGAGGTTGAAGAGAAGAGACGTGCCATAAAAGTAGGTATTTAGCTTGAGAATATCCTATAAATTATCCAAATCGTCTATTATTTATTTTCTATTAGTTTTTGTGCCAATTACTATTATTTTAGAATACATTCATGCTGAACAATTAATCTTGTTTGTAGTCGCTGCTATCAGTCTGATACCTCTTGCAAAATTGATTGGAGATTCTACAGAACATCTTGCATCTCATTATGGTGCAACACTAGGATCTTTGCTTAATGTTACATTTGGAAATGCTGCTGAAATCATTATTGCTATTGTAGCTATTAATGCTGGATTATTAGAACTTGTTAAAGCGTCCATTACGGGGGCGATCCTTGGAAATATCCTTCTTATCTTTGGTTTAAGCATTATGACAAGCGGATTCAAGTTCAAGGAACAGTTTTTTAACAAAGAGAATGTCGGTATGCAGGCATCTATGTTATTTCTGGCCATTATAGGATTGACTATACCCACTATCTTAGCTGCAACAGTACTAAATCCAGAAATGGAATTAAATCAAATAAAGATTCAATTTCTAAGTGATGCACTTGCATTTCTGTTATTGGCGGTTTATATTGCTGGGCTAATCTTTACATTTTTTACTCATAAACATCTTTTTACTACTAGATTAGTTGATCAAGATGTTAATAGGATAGTGATTAAAGGAAAAAATAATAATATAGAAGAAAATCCGCAACAACTCGAAATACGTAAAGAGTGGAGCAAGAAGAAATCATTCATTTTACTTGGATTGAGTATGGCTGGAGTGATAGTAATAAGCGAGATTCTTGTGGGATCAATAGAGGTTGTAACGGCTGAATTTGGATTTGGAGAATTGTTTGTAGGCGCTATAATTATTGGAATAGTAGGAAATGCAGCTGAGCATAGCAGCGCTATTCTTCTTGCAAGGAAAGGAAAAATGGATCTGTCAATTGGTATTGCTGCAGGTTCTGGGACGCAGATCGCCTTGTTTGTTGTCCCCATTCTTGTAATTGCAGGAATACTGTTAAACAGACCATTTACACTAGTATTCACAGGATTTGAGATAGTAAGTGTACTATTAGCAGCAATCATAATGAATCTAATAGCACATGATGGAAAAAGTAATTGGTTTGAGGGAGTGATGTTAATCGCAGTTTATATTATAATTGCTATCGGATTCTTTTTTATTCCTTAAGTGGTGTCAAGTATATAGATTGAGCATATCAAAATAGCATGCATTAAGAACTAACATGATTATGATTATGATACTGGATAGTTCATATTACTTAACAAAATACACAGTATTAAGGCATGCCAGATTGGGATTTAGAATTTAGTATAAAGTCAATTTCCTTTACGATCGATTCTTTATGGTATTTGATTCCAGTAAATACATAGAGTTCTGCCTTTTTTACTTCCTCAAATGATAATATTCTCTTAAACATTGAATCAATTGCAAATACATCATTACCAAATACAGATACAATAATAATATTATCATGACTAATAATGGGAGTGCGCAAGAAAGGATATTCTGTCGTTTCTCTGTAAAGCCTTTCTAAAACTTTGTAAGAATTAAAGTTATTCTTGTCCTTTTCTGGCTCTCCTTTTTCACCCTCATTATTATCATTAACGTAGATTAGTAGTCCAAACACAACAAATCCTTTCATCAAGCTAGGATTACAAATTATGGAAAATCGTACTACTCCATTATCTTTCAGTTTATTTAGAATTCTATTAGCAGTTCTTGTTGAAATGGATACTAAATTTGCCATATCTATGATTCCAATTTCTGGATTCAACACTAAGCATCTTAATATTTGAAGGTCAGTATGAGTGAGAAGAGGTCGTTGTTGCTGCTTCTTATGTACCTTATATTGAAAACCCTTTGCAGTGTTAGCTAAAATAACCTTCTCAACAAGATCGGTGTCTAATAATAAAGTGACATTGCTATGAACTTTTCCTACAATTTCTCTATTTATTATAGATGTTGCTCTAGTAGCAATACGAAATATAGAAATTTCTCCTAGCACTTCAATTTCCGCAAGAATATCACCTAAACGTTCAAGATATTCGATAATTCTTTTTCGCCTAGCATGACTACTATCCTTATTACTATTCCTATTAGTACGCTTCTCCTCCTGTTTTGTAATTATGTAATAGACGTTATGGTCTAAGAGTGCAAAGTTAATGTCGGCTATGTATTCTTGAATTATACCTATAGATATCATTCTTTTGACTCTTGTTTTGATGCTATTTCGGGTCAAGTGGAGTGCCGAGCCTATTCGTGCATATGATAAACGGGAATCTCCTGCTAATAGACCGATAATTTTTCGATCAGTCTTGTCCAATGTATAGTCTTGATTATTCACTTCAACGATATTGTTATACTATATACAACATACTCATAAAGTCAATGTCTGGTACGTGCAGCATCACTCCCACCAAGACTAAGTAGATTCTGTCCTATATTATTTCATGGATAATAAAAATAAAGGGAAAATCTTAGTGATAGGTGCAACTGGCACCGTTGGAAGTGAAGTACTAAAGCGGTTGGTATCAACATCTTCTGATAACAGTATCAGAGCTGCCGTGCATTCTAGAAATAGAGCTGATGAGATCAGTAGACAGTACACGAATAAGGGCATAGAAATTGTTGATCTGGATTACATGCAGCCAGAAACTATCACAAATGCTTTAATTGATATAAATAGACTATTTTTACAAACATTACCCGTTCCTGATGCAATTAATATTTGTTCTAATATAATAAGAGAGGCAAAGAAAAATGGTGTTAAATACATTGTAAAATTATCTGCCATGGGAGCTGACTCTAAACCTGGATCTACCATCTTAAGATTGCATGGTGAAGAAGAGAAAATTATTAAAGAATCTGGGATATCATATACATTCTTACGTCCTCCTGCATTTATGCAGAATTTTATAACTCAGTTTGGTCAAACAATAAAGACCCAAAATGCATTTTATGCTCCTGCTGGAGATGCAAAGATGAGTTTTGTGGATACTAGAGATATAGCCGCAATAGCTGCTGCGATGTTGATGAATGGTAATAATGGATCGAACAAGCAGCACATGAATAAAGCATATGATATCACTGGCCAGGAATCATTATCATATAGCCAAGTTGCAGAAATTCTTTCTAATGGAATTGGTAGAAAAATATCGTATATAAATATAAATGAAAATACTGCAAAGGAAGGACTGAAACAGATAGGTATGAATGATTGGTTTATCAATATTATGATAGAGCTATTCAGAATTATTAGAACAGGTTATGGATCAGAAACGACCACTGAAATAGAACGTATTACTGGAAGAAAACCTATAGCTTTTGCACAATTTATAAAAGATTATGCTAAAGCATTTAGATAAAATTGGCTTGGATATAAACCCGATTTACCTTGATAAGTAATAATAGATTATTAATAGCGATAGGAAAAAATGGATATGAAGATGCAATCAAGGTAATATCTCAAATTGCATCTCTGCGAAATATAACCGATATTCATTTATAATATCATGTCAAGAAATTATAACTTGTATGGGAGAGGATGATTAATTATCATATATTTACAGTAAAATAATTTCCAATATGATACAAATTTGATTTTTAGATCTATTCATCGTCTGAATTAGAACCTGGATCATCGGAAGAAGTCTCTTCTTGATTTTCATTGGTATTTAGAGATGACAGTGGCGGTTGTGGTCCCGAAGTCCCATTTAACGCTAGTCCAGGCAAAGAAACAGGTAATATCGCACTCAGATCAAGATCCGATCTAATATCATTGGAGTACTTTTCAGACTTATCTGCATTGGTAAGTGTTACAATAGTTGATATATTCTGTATTTTGGGGTCAGTTAGTGTACTTGCAAGCTGGATTGTGCCAGCTGTATTATTCAAGATAAAACCCTCTGGAAAAGATGATAGTTTTATTAATGTACCATTTATACGATCGTAAATACCCATAACGGCGTTTAATTTCTGCCCTACTATAGATACATCCCCAATGCTGTAATTTATTACAACTTTCACTTGATTTCCCTCTGAATTAACAAGAGGTAAAGCAGTGGCTTGAAGTACAGATATAGTACCACGTTGTTGAGCAAACAGGTCTTCTGTTGAAGATAAAGAAAAACAAACATACAGAGATACAAGAAAAGCTGTGACTACTGGTTTGTACATGTTCATAATGTGTATTAATTAAATGAGTATATAAGTAGATATTAGCTAACTATTAATTTGGACGAATTATGGGTTTTTGACAATGGATAACAAGTTATTCATCCGCTGCCGTACATCTATTTTAAATAATGTAGAGTATGGTTATGTATGACCATCTAAAATCAGTTAACAAAGTAGATGAGTGGGTTGAACTAGAGTTATATACCGTTTCTACAAAATAAAATTTATGTCAGATTTCCAGGACCAAGAGGAGAATGAAGTTTTAGCACATCGGTTTCATATGGATATGTTTCAAAAGAGAGATTTATCAGCAGCCGACGAGATTCTTGCGACTGATTTTGTTTGGAGAAATCCACAAATTCCGTCAGAACTGATACACGGCCCAGAAAATGCAAAGAAAATTGCTTCTGCAGTAGTTGATAGCATGCCCGATCTTAGAATTACACACGATGAAACAATTTCTAAAAATGATAAAGTTATGATTCGTTGGACAATAATCGGTACAGCAAAAAAAGAGATTTTCGGAATACCCGCAAGCGACAAACCAATAACTCTTGTAGGCTTTGATCTCTTTCGAATCTATAATGGCAAAATTGTCGAAATGTGGCAGCAATTTAGTGTCGGTTGCTGGTGTTAGTTGCAATTAGAGCTTTTAAATGATATAAAGTAGAATGGAAATACGTCATGTCTATGCATGTAAATGCGGACAAAAGAAGTATTGAGATTGATATCACCGACGATCACAAAGAACTTGATAATTAGATTAAAATAATAAGGAAAATGGCGAATGAAAAATGCGATGCTCCAGATTGTAATCTCAAAAATCTGAATTGCCATCATACGGCTTTTATCATGGAATCTAATGATGCTGCGGTATTGAGATGTCTTAGCTATGAAGTTGTTCATAGCTCTCCTATCCGAGGTACTTCATTAAACATTCAAACATAATATCATCGTATTCGGCATTTTTGTACTTTCTTCTATTTACAGAAAGCTATTAGAATCCTGTATTAGTTTGATTTGGTACCAATATATAGGTGTTCGGTTCAATTCACCAAAAATTGTGCAATTGTTATTATTTGTACCATTCATTAAATAAGTCATAATGAGTGTTTTGTTAGTTTGAAGTTTCATAATGTTTAAAAATTATAGCCACGATCAGGTAGCACTAGAGCGCTATTAAAAATGATCAGTCTTAATATAGTGTATGATTTACTGCAGAAGACTAAGCTTTCTTCCAATAATGAAATTGTGCAGCCTACTAGTAAAGTATATTTTTTAATCTGTAATTCATGTTATTGGTGCGCGTCTTATTTTGGAATTGACGATGTAAAGTCTCTATCCGGATCATTAACCCATGCTCTGAATTGTCATATTTGTGATTCCCGTAATACTGAATTAATGCCAATCTCAACTGATGAATTATTCATGAATGAATATAATGTAACTCGGGGAATGGAAATAGAATTTTACAGGAGCAATAATATTGTTATTAGACGGCATTCTGCACGTGAGTTTCAGATGCATCAAGTCCCAATTTAGGTTTCTGTATATATATGGAACCTGAGAGAGTCAGTTTTTGCTAGTATAGCTGATTAGTTGGAAATATCAAAATCTTGAATTTCTAAAGTATCAAAGTCTGTCTATAAATTAATTCCAGTAACTACAAAAACCTGGTAGTGTAA
>JARBAV010000192.1 GCA_029237515.1 Nitrososphaerales archaeon | reverse complement strand
CCAGTACTCATATGTGATACACATATAATATATTATATGTGTATCACATATGAGTACTGGACCTCTAGAACTTAATGCAGATCAAAACCACCTCAGAATTGGCAAGAATTACAAATGTAATCTCAACGGCTAATCTGCAGCAACCCGTAGATGCCCAGATGTTTAACCAATATTCATGGGGGAGGTATGATACTGAAATCTATGGAGGAAGATGTGGATATATTAAAGACGTTGGAATGAGGGGGAGGGTTACAATTTTTCTTTCAGGAAAAATGATCTCGACTGGTGCAGAGAGGATAACACAATCCCTTGAACAGCTGAATCAAGCCAAGGTTCTTCTTTTGGAAGCGGGGTTGATTCGAAATATCGCCTTACAGCCTAAAGTTCAAAACATAGTGGCAACAACTGATCTAGGATCGAGATTAGATTTTTCCATGTTACTATCGCAAATATCAAACTACATTTATGAACCGGAAACATTTCCGGGTATCATCTATCGGACAGCAAATGGTCCGACTGCTTTAATCTTTAGCTCAGGAAAATTGGTTATAGCTGGCTCTAAGTCAGACCGAGAGCTTCAGGATACCTCAAAAGACTTAACGATGAAGCTTATCAATTTTATTTGTAATTGAATAAAGCACACAATATTAGGATTATTCATATGGCGTTCGGGAGCAAAGATCACCCCAGCTGGACATGTCCAGACGACTAATTCTAGACATAAAGGAAATACAAATTGTTATCGAAAAAAACTGCTTTTGATCATATACCTTGAGCGTGACCCACAATAATGTTCAGGGCTCAGGGTTTGAAGTCGATAAAGTAATCTCTCTCAACAATATTCTCTGGCAGTAAGGGATTATATGCATCTTAAGAATAGACGAGTTTCATTTGAATAGATTATGAGGCCACTCAAGACAGACAATCTTCAGAATTCTAGCATTATATATGGCCTGGGAGAGCCATTCACCTTGAAATAATACCTAAATTATTCACCAAATTTGATACAAAATCTGTTAAGTTACTAACTTAATTATCATTTCTATTTAGTGATATTAATAATAGATCGATCAACTTCAAAGAATCCCAATTTGCCGGAGAATGGAATTGGATGTCTAAATTATTTGACATTCTTAACCTTGAAATCATACATATAGTAATCAAAAAAATTTACATTTGCGTGATGCTTATTTCTATCTTTCAAAAATTGGGCTTTATTATCATATTTTTTAACCTCATACAAGATAGCGCTGCCTATAAGTATCAACATGATAAGACTAAGATTTATGCGGCTTGTTTTTGTACCAATTAAGGTGTGAATTACCATTTTTAGCTATGGATATTAGTTCTAATACATTAGCATGAAATCTCCTTGGGGGAAAAGAAGAGTACGATCCGATGTATGTTAACCTTATTAGCAAGAAAAGAAGATTTGATAATGTATAATATTTTAGCTTCGCTGGAAGGGAAAACCCTTAACGCGCACAGGCTCACAAAAGCAGGAAATTTCAGTTCAAATGGGTTATAAAGTTAATCTTCTTTCACAAACCAAAGTGCCAACCGCGCAACTTGATTATGATTTCGTATGATTTCGAAATTTAAAGCAAAATTTTAGATATGGTCCACATCTTTCTGCTTTCTATACTTCTTGCGCTTTAGGTAGTCAGCTAGATGCATAAGATAGATTGTAAACCCAAACAATGTGTATTCTTCGCGTTCCTCACTAATAACCCAAACCAATTACAGCATAGATTCGCTACTTATATCCAATTAGCTACTTGTGAAGCTGCTACTCTTGCTACTATGTGCTACTAGCTGCTCCTTTTGTTACTGCCTGCTATCGAAATGAACTTGAATTTGGAGATTCGGATTCAGTTAGAAAAGAAGAATTGCTTTGAAAGAAGATTGCCTAATTTCGTAGGAACTCAAAAGGGCGGAGATAGATATTGCAGAATGATTCTCTAGACAAGTTGAACATTTTCAACCATCAGACTATCCATGAATTCGATGGAATGATCGACTTCAGAAGACCCCGGCCGACCTAAGTACGAAACTGGAGACGACTCAAATCTTGCAAATCTCATCATAAAAGCATACAAGGCGATAAAAGGTAATTTCTTTTGGTTAGAATACAAAATTAAATCCAAAAAGCAACATCCATTTAGGAGAATATACGGCTAATGAATCTCGATGGATCATTTAGAGATACGGTTTAGACTATTACTTGTTTTATACAACGAATACAATCGTGGACAGTTTCATCAAACACAAGCAATAGATAGAGTTGTTGAAGAGGCAGGATTGCAGAGCATTGATAATATGTATGATGTTTATGGAGATATAATATACCTTATCGATAGTTTTCTTATAGATTACGGTGGATTTTGGCCTATGGGACGTGTATATCCCCCGATGATAAGGATTACAGAAGATGGAATTTCATATGTAGAAAATATCTTCGATAACTTCTTTCAGGAAATAGAAAAATCAGATATTTCAGTCGAAACCAAAATTGAACTAACAAAAGTAATATCGCAGTGTAACTCGAAGAATGCAAAAGTTAAGGGATTGTGGGAATATGTCAAATTGCATCCTGGTGTATTTGTTATTATTTCTGAAACACTAATAAAATTAATGACTACACAAACACATTAGATGCCTAGTAAAATACAATGTAACAAGCCGTCACCTTTGTACTATTTTCCAAGAAAAGCTCTAGTTACCTTATCGAAAATACTTGTGAATAATTCTGGGTTATTTTTAATATATTGAAATGCAGCCTGAATTTTTGAGCTAGGTCCTTCATTTTTTAGAATCTCATTAAATTGGGTTTTCTTAACTTGAACAATGCTTCCAGAGTTCTTTATATCATATCCAATTTGATAGATAATGTGTTCGACTTGATCAATTCCATTTTTAGTAATCTTAACATGGTTAGGATAAGAATCTCCTAAATAGTGTTTACCCTCAATAAGTCCTTTGTTTAACAAAAATATTACGTCCCCATAAATAGCATTTCTATGAATATCTTGTAATCCAGATCCTTCAATTATTTTGTCAATACGCTGTTTATGGCCTAGTTCATTACTATAATGTTTCTGATAAAGATAATGCAATATATTAAATCTTATTTCAGCATGATCCATATTATAATACAGTTCTCCAAGAGCTATTTGAGATTAACGATGAAGCTTATCAATTT
>JARBAV010000191.1 GCA_029237515.1 Nitrososphaerales archaeon | reverse complement strand
AAATTGATAATTCTATAAGGTCAAAATGCCACAAAACGAAGTGCCGAGCTTTGTTGACCGTTTCAACCTATTTGAAGTGAAAGATAGGCCAGCACAACGTAGTGACTATTAGCATGAATTCTATTGTTCGAAGGGGATACAATCTGAAGCCTTTACATTAGTTGGACTATTTGACCTATTTGTCATCAGAATACTACACGTTTTGAGTGCATATGCATTCTATAAATGAGGGTCCCCAAGGATTGATGGATAGAAATCCTATCATGAATACGAAGGTGTATTTGATTACCTGTGTTAGCCAGAGATCTTCGCCTTATTAAGAAGCTCCAGTTATCCTTCACGGAACCGAATACATACTTTCTAAGAAGTACTAATTGGGATGTAATACGGCCGGAAAGCTTTTTGCTAAATTCTGGCTCAAATTTTGTTGTCAATGGGATTTAAGATACAATGTCAGTAAGGTTCTTTATGAATCAGATAGAAATAGGACACAAGGGAATGTCGAGTGTGATCATATGCAGAAATTGTGGATTTCATCTTGAGATTGATGACGATCAGGACGCCAAGGAGATGGTAGACATTCATAAGAAGATAGGTTGTAAAGTCTTTAACGAGCGGTTTAGTGAATTTACATAGCCGAATACCCGATCATAAAGCAGCAATTCGCATAGATTCTAGTCTGTACACATCCATTGTCGGGCACGACAAAAATATCGAAACTCGAAACTGTCTATTTTCAAAATAATTGAAATTTGCAATGATTGATTGAGTATTTCCTGAGATGTTAAGACTGATAGTTCCTAAAAAAGGCTTAGGAATTAGGAAATTATTTCAATCGATAAGTTCTATAGTCAAAATAACGAAGAGTTATGGAATAACATATCGAAACCCGGAGCTATAGCTTTTTTAACCATCATACCTAGCAGGAGGGGAATTATTCATCATTTATTAAATGCTAATGTGTTTCCCGTTTCTCCCGTTGACCTCCAAAAAGGATAGTGCATGATATTGCATTCAATTCCGTAAACCATCAGTGTTATAACGTATTCCATTGAGGAACCTACAAAAGTTCAGAGATATAATTGGCCTAATTTTTTCTGGTCGTCTAGGCACTTAGATGGGATAGTCGAAAAACTTTCCGCCAAGAGGGGGTCCAAGCTGCTTTGGCCACGACGTCACGAAATAGGACTAGTCCATAATTAATAGACCATGTTTCTTGAAAAGCCGTTTAGGTTAACTATCTTCGTCTTATCTAATCTCATCTCCCGAATGTAGCTTGGAGTGTCAAGATACGCTTAGGTGGCTTGGGCCAGTTCCTCCATTTTACGACCAATATTTGACGCCTGAACGAGACTTGTTCCCACTAGAAATCCATCTGCTCCAACTTTCCTGAGCTCGCGGATGGTTTTTGGATCTGAAATGCCGCTTTCACTTATTACCACATTTTTGCCCTTGCTCTGATTCGTGAGGATCTCTGACGTTACGGATGTATCGACATCCAAAGTATTCAAGTCACGATTATTTATTCCGATTAGATTATTGCTCGAACCCTCTATTAATTTCACTGATTCAGCAAACTCTATTTGGGTATGAACTTCAATGATTGCATCTAACCCAATCCGATTTGCGTAACCTATGTATTTTTCTATGTCTCCCTCTGCCAAGTTGTTGTCAAAGACTGATTTGATAAGTAATATACAATCTGCTCCAATTTTCCTGGCTATGCTAACTTGTACATCACTAACGATTATATCTTTCATTAGGATGGGAGCACTTATTTTATGTCTAATGTTTGAAAGATAAGATAGAGATCCGTGAAATTCATAAGGTTGAGTCAAGACGGAGATAGCTATCGCTCCAGAATTTATCATCTCTTCAGCTATGTCTGAAGCTTGGAGTTTCTTATCTATCAAGTTTCCATGTGATGGCGAATGGTATTTTATTTCTCCTATTATCGGTACAAATGGACATGAGACTATGCGTTTTTTAAGACCTAGAATATCATGTGATCCGAGATGCGCAGTATTGATATCATATGCTCCATCATCCAACGCCCTGTAAGAGTTTTCAACCAGGCGGTGAAGAAAGCGTTCGTGATCCAGGAATCTTACCATGGACTATTTTCGTTCTCCTTCTGGGAGTTTCGTGTTAATCAATTTGAGCGTTTCCTTTTATCCCTCCTTTTGGAAATATTCTGCCAAGAATGAAGAATGGAGAAGGGTCTTATACTATATCGTGAGCGCTGCTGTACGCTGACAACTGTCACAATAAAAAAACTCCACATTTATTAAACTGAAGATAAAGCAAAAGTCGTTGCATTAGGTTAAATTTAACATTGATTGTCTGCATTGATTTAATGAATGTATCTGAAAGACTAGTTGTCATGCTGTCCAGAGTTGTACCTTAACAGTGGTGGCAATGCTTATTAGATCCGTGACGCCAATATGTCATAAATATGGATTTTAACAGACTCTGTAAGGATGTACTTGACTTGGAATCTGGAGTGAGATTCGCTGGTGTCTGTGACGATTCGGGTGTAATAAAATATGGCGGACAAAGAGAAGGAATAACCAATTATCTATCTCCAGATGAAACAAAACGATCTAATCTTCAGGCATTAGCAAGATGGGCCCTAAGGAATTCGCTCGCCTCAAAAATAGGAGAAGGAAGATATGCGATGGCCGAGTATGAGAAAATCAAGAGAATAACTGTTCCATTGGAACAAAATCACCTGCTCCTAGTAACTACAGAAGTTAATGCAGACCATAACAAGATAATAGAGAATATTCTAAAAATGGTTGGGAGATAAGCCATTTATTGAAACATATTGAGGCGTTGGGCATAGTATTACACTTTTTGTTGATTTGCGCAATCTTGTAATGACACGATTTTTATGATGCCTGCTGAGTAGGCACTAACTTCAAATTATGTTCCGGGTACAGAGTATAAATAGATGATGTAATGAACAATTTTTACTTAATATCGCCGGTATTCACCGATTGTCAGATAGACTTCTTGTAGTATCATTGGTATCACATGCCAGTTTAAAACTAAATGTTGAACCTTTTCCATCAAAATTATTTTTTGCCCAAATCTTTCCCCCATGGGCTTCTATTATGCTCTTACATATGAATAAACCCAGCCCAGTTCCTGTCTCCGATTTGGTCGAGAATTTTGTAAACAGTCTAGTCATAATATCAGAATCGATTCCCTTACCGGTGTCTGTAACACTGACTACAATATCATTGGAATTCACATCAACGGCAACACGTATGTACCCTTCCTGAGTGAACTTTACTGAGTTGGCTAGAAGATTGTAGATCACTTGGTATATCCTTCCCTTATCAGCATTAATAGGAATTGGTCCTATTGAATTGTATTGAAGCTGGACTTGATTTGATCTTTCTTCATCCGCCCTTAAGGCGTTCTTTGTATCCTCCAAAACTGAACGTATAACTTGGTCGAGATCAAATGGTTCCTTATTAAGCTGTAGGCTTTTGCTTTCTATTCGGGTTACATCCAAAATGTCTGAAGCCAATCTTACAAGTCGTCTGGCGTTGCGCATGATTGATTCAACCTGTTCATTGTCCACAGTTACTAAAGGCTTTGATGCCATAAATTGACGCTCAATATACTGGGCCTCGCCCAGAATAGGCATGATAGGAGTCCTCAATTCGTGGGCTGCCACGTTTATGAACTCCTTCTGCATCTTATCATGGATTTCAAGTTGCTTATTGGCCACGGCTAAGCGCCGATTAGTCTCCCCGAGTGAATTATTGATCTCCTTTAATTGACTGGTCCTTGATCTAATTGCGTTGTCTAACCTTCTGTTCCAGGATAGGACCATGAATGAGATAAATACAGCAATACATGCAGTGGTTATCACTACTATAGTACTAAAGGTGCTTAATTGATCTATTAAACCCCCCACTTCTGTTGCAAGACTATGCGGTACACTCACATATAGCGTCCACAAATGTTCGGCGCCTATGCGGACAGGTTGATAGGCCATGGTCACGATAGAATCCGTATTAGGAAGCTCAATGTCATTGACGCCTCCATTCCTATCCCTCAGTGAGCTATTTATGATTGCATTATAAGAATCCTTGATGTCATTAGAAACAAGAGATTGAAATTCGGGGGACAGATAATTCTTCCCAACTAGCGAAGGTTCCCTAGCATAGACGATGACTCCATCTCGATCCATGAATCCAACATTACTTACTACTTCAGGCGACAAATCTCTTTGTAACATTTCGCCTACGGTCTTCAGATTGATAGCGGCAACGATTACGCCAACAGGCGAACGTTCGTTAGGCATAGTAGTTGAATTGGTTATAGCTAAACTTTCATTGTCAGTTCCAGGATTTGCTCGAAAAATAGGAAAAGAAATTAAGAGCCTGGGTTGATTGTCGTGAAAGTTGAGAACATTGCTATAATAAGGGAGTGAGGTTTCGAGAGGTTTTCGAATGAACTCCTCATCCATTAAGACTGAAGACCCGGATGATGTAAGATTCTCGGGATCTAGGCCTGTCCACGACACAATTCGTCCACCCTCATCAAACAGATAGTATCCTTCAGTCAAATCCACAGTGGAATCCTGTGCAAATTTGAGAAGGGTTTGGATCATGCTTTGATTGTCGGAACCTAATGGGAGATTACTCGATAAAACGCCCAGCTTATTGACGACTGGATTCACAGTGTGATAGAATATCCTTGAAAGATCAAATGCCGTTATCCTAGCATTTGACCGTACATTATCAGATGCCAATTCTTCTACATTGTTTGCTGTCATGGAGGAGTATTGATATGAAAAGAACGAAGACAAAAAGCCTATAGTAACTATGACTGCCAGAATGGCAATATTCAGTCTTGAAAGTCTTGCGCCCATCATGAACTAAAATAGCCTCCTAAAGCAGTCATTTAGAATAAATCATAATGCTTGAACGACTTTTATACTTGTCAGAATGGGCTTTGATTTGGTGATTCGTCCACATTATCAACGATCTAGTACTATCAATTTGAATAGTCTCAACGATTTTTTGGAAATTAAATAGTTGAATTAACCTGATTCATGCGTCTTATGATAATATTTATTTTCGAGCATTTTTACATTAATTCTTTTTTATGAAATGAATCAAGATATAGATTTATTTTCAACTATGCATATTCGACAATGAAAAAATGACAGATGAACTTTTCATGTATGGCGTTGCAGCTGCCGCGTTTGCAGTTCTAACGGGAATATTATTCGGTTCGAGGGGCAAACGTAAGGCTGAAGAGAGAAAATTAACAGCTGATTCAACTGGAACATCAGAATCAGGAAGAACTGGAGCTATATAGTTAGTGGTACCTCGCTGGATTGAATTTTGCTGACTTGAGACCCAATTAATTTAGAATATTCGGAAACTTACGCTCCTGTTTATCTTTGATGCTCATCGAGACCGTACTACATGACGTCAAATGTCTAGCTAAAGTTACGCATAAAATATTTGCTATTTAAATTATTATGTTTTTTTATTTTGCTCAAGTTCATTTTTTGGAATCCTAATCCTAATCCTAATCCCTTTTAAAGAATATGCTGGTTTAGGGCAGTACACTATATAGGCGGGGGACAAAACAAGCACTTTATTCGTACTGTAACAATAGGTAACTCCGCAATCCAGAGGTATTTTGATCCAACTTGATTTTTTTAATCGTATTAGTTTCTCTTTAAGATGTCAATTGACCTTAAAGGATTTATTTGGTCGCTTTTTTAAGAGACGTTTCATTGTACAGTAATCTTCAGCACCGTTCTGAGTATAACTATTTGTCACACATTCTTCCTTCTTTTGTTCAACTTAAGCAGGATCAACCCTGCGACACCCCATAGCATTACCGCTACAAAGGTCTGCCTGAAAAACCAAGCAATTCCACCGGCAACCGCAAAGACCATCCCCAAGATTCCTATGGCCTGCCTCCTCTTCACCATTCGCAGCATCCTCAAAGGGATCGATCTCAATT
Organism: Nitrososphaerales archaeon; assembly: GCA_029237515.1. Taxonomy (GTDB): domain Archaea; phylum Thermoproteota; class Nitrososphaeria; order Nitrososphaerales; family Nitrososphaeraceae; genus TH5896. The sequence goes on along the minus strand of JARBAV010000191.1, from coordinate 1,250 downwards.
AACCCTTTCGCTGTACGTCAGCCCATACTAACTGTCGATTTATGAGACGATAGTAAGACTTCAATTAAAATGTACAATTAAATTCGCGAAGAAAATTGAATGTGAAGGTTATACTTCTAAGAAATCTTGAATGATCCGAATCTAGGTGAGTAAACATTCCAACTGCAGATTGTCAATTAAAAGAGTTCCTACCTAAAGATAGAACTTGCTTAAATAAGGTCCCTCATTCTAAATGTATTTAAAAGGATTTCACGATGATCTACTGGCTCATCCTTCAATATTGATTAAATTTACACCCACATTTGTACCGAAATAGAACTACCACGAAGAACTCGAAAACATAAAGGCTAAATATTATTCACGACAGGAAATTGTGTGGCGCTATTTGGAATATTCGGCACACACACTGTTGATCTGTGTCCTTTGAATAACAAAACAAGTGCTAAGGCTATGGTCCGAATGGCGGAGATGAGTGCTGACACAACAAGTAACCGTTCCAAATATGGAATAAACAAGATCGTTGGGAGGTATCACTCAGCTTTGGAGCACACTTTCATTTGGATTGTTGAGGCAGAGAGCGCGCATCAGCTAGAGAAATTCTTGATCGATATAGGATCTGCCACGTTTAATTCATCCAAAATTGTTCCATTACTCAATTTTGAAGACGTCGTACGTAAGGGGACCGATGTACTTCAAAGATAGTGTATAAAATCCGTTTTAGATCACTTTATACTGTCATTCGTTTTTTCCGTTATCATTCAGCAGTGAGTCAAGAAGAGTTTAGCTACAATACAATTCGAATGCTTTTTGCATATTACCTCATTTCTATCTCTTCAAGCTAATCGCAAGTATTTTGCATCGCGATCAATCAAAATGTTTGTATTTTTTTGTGTAATCCAAAAAAAAATTTACTCGGTCAACGAATGCAAACAATGAAATTGAGACTCATGTGGTGGAGGGTTGTGCATAAGTAATTATACGTAAGGATGGCCATTGGAACAATACAAGTCAATACTAATCTGCTCCTCTCAATATTGATTTTTCACCACAGCAGCGTTGGGCAATAGTAAGGAAATATCGGATTTCCTATTCAATGCATAAACGAATCCTTTGATGTATTAAACCATGTATATATTGCCATGCGGCTTAGATAAATTATGACCCAACTAAATGGTTCGACCTACATACGATCGACGCCGCAAGTTATTGCAGAGATATACCGGAAATTACGGGATAACATTTCAGAATTT
>JARBAV010000190.1 GCA_029237515.1 Nitrososphaerales archaeon | reverse complement strand
TTTAAAGGACCAGATGATGGCTTCTAATAGACGATCTTATGGCCTAGAACGATAAGTAATCATAATCTTGTAAGGTAATTAGTATAGTACTAAGACTAGCGTTAATATAAAAGACTGGAAGGTGATAGGCATAAATGAAATTAATCAGAGAACCTTTTTGATTATTTTTACGGCCAAGAAGATTTGTTCATATTTGATAAAAACTTACCATTTCTCTTATGTTATCAAGAATCTACACTGATCCTCCCCAAAAAAGTTCATCCAAATTGGATTGTCGTGGTTGTCCGACCAATGATTTGAAATTAAAGTTTAAAGATGCGAGTATCTGATCGAATGTAACTTCCATAGTTTCGAGGTACTTGTCGGTATCTATTTCTTCCGGCTTTGCAAGTTCGACTGGCTTCACACTTTCGACTGTTCGAGTTTTTACGTAGGAAATTATGCCGCCTGCCTTTATTTCTCGTCCTTTTTCAACAAGAAGTCTTGCCGCCTTGATATGTTGCGGAAGACCCTTGTGAGAGTCCTTCCCAATGACACTGGAACCATCGATTGAGCTTGATCTTACATTCGAGTTGGCGATTTTCTTTCCATATTTGTCAGGTGACTTGTTTATCATAACATTAAAGCTCAAATCCTGCACTGGGATCCGGCGGCTAACTAAATTCTTTGCATTCTCCTGAAGAATACTTTTTATCTTCTCTCTTGCAGATTCGAAATCATTCTCAGAATCTACTTTACTCAAGATATCTAACATAAGAAAAAAGGCATTTCTGATAAAAGGAGGAGTATGAGATTTTTTCCCAGTTAGACCCTTAACATCTACCGTACCGTCAGAGAGGACTCCCAGATAATTTTTTTTCAATTCACTGAATACGACGTATCTATAGGTTTTATCAATCTCTAAATCGACCCCATATTTAGCTCTCGCCCATTTGGTAATTTCATCCACCTTAGCAGGCGATGGACCCTTTAGAAATAAAGAATCAGTATCTCCGTAAATTACATCAATACCGATTTCTCTGCATTTTTCGATAGTAGAATTGGTGGTCGTTCTTCCGAGTGCTGCTGTGGCATCTGCAACAGGTAGGCAATAAAGTGGAAATATCTCGGCTCCCATCACACCATAGCTTGCATTTAGGATCACCTTAATTGCCTGGCTTACCACGCTGTAAAGCAGACGTTCTTCCAAACCAATTGATTTTTCTTTAGATAATTGTTTGTAATACCTGACACGCAGATCTCTCAGAGATCCGATAAGTTGTGACGTAAGTCCTCTATTCTTCTTACAAATCCAATGCGTTGTGCCAGTTATCAGCTGACCTGTATCATTCCTACATTCTTGGTGAGGACAGTTGACTGTCTCATAGGATAAATTATACACTTTTATAATACTTGGATAAAGACTAGCAAAGTCAACCACTATCACATTAAAGTGAATTCCTAACTTAGGTTCCACCACAAGGCCTCCACGATACTTCTTTTCCTTAATAATAGCGACTGTCGACGAAGATCCTTTAGCGCTGAGTTCCTCTCGTCTCGGAATAAGAATATTATTTTTTCTGTGCTCGTAGTACAGCATTCCTCGGATCCATTGGTTGACACCAAATCTAGAAACATCATCAAGGGATGATCGTGCAATTCGGGCTATTACTAGCAGAAGCTTCATGAGGAGATTGTTACCAAAGCTAGTAAGTCTGAATGTAAGATCGGCGTCTCTAAGACAGTATTCTGCCAGCTTCTGTAAGGGTAGCTCACTAATATCCAAATCTAGATCGAGCTTACCTTCGCCTAGCAGGGCAAGAGAGATAGCATTAAGCGTGTACTCAGAATATTTATTACCAAATGCATAAATCTGGATTGATCTGTTCTGAAATGTCCTAAACAGATCAAGATGGATTGCGTTCTTTAGGCGAACTGGTTCCGCCAATGTTCCTCGTTTCACAAAGCTATCTCTTTTTACTAGGATTGGTACTTGCTCCTTTGGGATAGGAGAATGCGAAGTCGGATCGATCCTTAAATCCTGTGATCGGGCGTACAAATATGGAAGATCAAAATCATCGCCATTATAAGTAATAACTATCGGATATGAGTTTATCACCTTAAACGTCTTTTCTATTAATTCCTTTTCGGTCATACACAACTCAGATTCGGGCATATCCACCTTCTCAACTGAATCCGAATTTCTCCTCCCTAAAACAAGAATCTTCTTGAAACCATCAGTACCAACCAAACCTACAGCTATAATTCTTTTTTCATGCTCTCGAGCCGTAGGCATTTGCCCTTCCTCTGATTCTACCTCGATATCTAGCGCAACTCTTTTGAGTTCCGGTACAGGTTGGTTCAGTAAATTGGCCCAACTGGTAACTTGATTTTGGTAACCATGATTTGAATTATTCCCGTATTCATCTTTACTATTATTGTCATTATTATTCAAAACAAGCCGCTTTAACGCCTCATTGACTGCCTCAGAAATCCCGTAATTCTCATTGACTATGGAGTCTCCTTTTCGTCTATAGTATGAACCCGGTATAAGGCCAGAATCATAAAGGTAGTTTTCGTGGTATTTGATGTCTGCCTCCCAAGATCGCACTCTTTCTCTTACACTATTATCAGTTCCACCAATTGATAACGGGTCTGGAGCCACGATTTTTAAAACCTCAATTATCTGATCATTGATCAAATCTCGTTTCTTTGTTAGTTGAAGTGATAACTTCTTATCCTCATTACATATCGCCTCTGCTCGGTCCTTGTACTCCAACTTCGTATAGCAGTAAGGCTTATGATTGGTTCTATCTCTCCAGGCAACAAGTCGATTCTCCTCAGAGTCATAAAATAAAAGATAAACCGTTTGTTCGTCACCTACATAGCTTGATGAAAGGAGGAGCCCAACCCGACCATCCGGAAGCTCTTGCAAATCATGGAATCTTTTCCTTTTTTCATATGAAATCATGGGCGGCGTGTTTTCCAACATATTTCAATCTTCAATGACTGATATAAAATGTTCAGTATATGAGACATGTGACCTGGTCAGCTATCATAAACCTAGATATCTGTTATCAATTTTTATCTATCAGCTCAGCAATTAATTGAGACTTGTTTTGATATATATTCTGGAATTTACAGTATACGCACAAATAATATCATGACTTTGAACGATTTTCTCTTACCTGTCGAGAATGTAAAGTTTTATGGCAAATGTCCTGTCGAATATTCTGGAAAGAAGTATAAACTATTGATGACCGACCGCAGGATTATTCTATTTGCCAAACGGGGTCATATCCACAAGTCAAATGATATAGTCAGCGAGAGGCTAGACCGACTTCATGGCCTGGAATACTCGGAGAAAGGATTCTTGTTTAGGAAAGCCAAAATCTGCATACAAGGAACAGAGAAGCTAGAAATCCACGGACCAGTCTCAGAACTAAAAATACTGTTTAGCAGTGCGCAGAAGTTAGTGAATCTTCATTAAGAAAAGGTTTGCAATGAACTTATGCAGGCACAATAATAGTCAGACGTTAACTAAGTAATATGAACGCGAACGGTCTACTGAGTTAAGGAGACCTCAATATACACATCATCTGGTATTTTCAAGCGCATCAACTGCCGGATAGCTCTATCGTCTGCTCCCAAATCAATGACACGCCTATGGATTCTTAATTCATACTTATCATAAGTATTTGTTCCTTGCCCACAAGGTGATTTTCTTGTGACTACCTTCATCTTCTTCGTAGGTAACGGATGCGGTCCTTTTAGCCGGATTCCGTTTTTTTCTCCAAGTCCCTTAATTTCGGAGCAGACAGTCTCCAAGGTCGAGAGATTTGTACTGGTTAGTTTTATTCTTGCTTCTTGAGGCAACTAAATCACTCATTTCTTGCTAGGATCATATTTCTCTATAATCCCTTTCACCACACCTGCTGCAATTGTTGTACCCATATCCCTGAGAGCAAATCGTCCAATTTCGGGAAATTCTTTGAAGGTCTCAATTGCAAGTGGCCTGGTAGGTTTCACTCTTACTATTGCAGCATCGCCCGTTTTTAAAAATTTAGGCTTTTCTTCTACTATTCCTCCCGTTTTCGCGTCTATCTTTGCTACGAACTCCGAAAGAGTAGCCGCCACTTGAGCTGTGTGGGCATGTAGAACAGGAGTGTATCCTGGCGCCATTGCGGTCGGGTGGTGAATCACAATTATTTGTGCCTCAAATTCTCGAGCGACAGAAGGTGGATTGTCAGTTGATCCCAATATATCCCCGCGTTTTATTGATTTCCTGTCAACTCCTCGTAGGTTGAAACCTATGTTATCGCCCGCTTCAGCTGATTCCATTTGAGTGTGATGAGTCTCTATCGATTTTACTTCGCCAGTCACGCCAGACGGCATCACTATCACCTTGTCGTTAGCTCGAACAACTCCTGTCTCAACTCGGCCTACAGGTACCGTTCCAACTCCAGTGATGGTATACACATCCTGAATTGGAATTCTAAGAGGCTTCCCAATTGGTTTTTCTGGAGCCTCAAACATATCAAGAGATTCTGCGAGCGTAGGACCTTTGTACCAAGGTGTATTTTCAGAAAGTTTAACTAAATTATCACCTTTCCAAGCAGAAACTGGGATAAATTGAACCTTGCTCGTATTATAACCTACTAACTTGAGCATTTTTTCCACCAGATCTTTCACCTCCTTGAATCGCTGTTCGGAATAAGCAACGTCGTCCATCTTGTTTAAAACTACTGCTATTTGGCTCACACCTAAAGTACGGGACAAAAATGCATGCTCCCGTGCCTGACCTCCGGGATCGGTGGCAGCTTCGGTCTCACCTGGTTTCACAGAAACCACAAGAACAGCAGCATCGGCTTCTGATGCACCGGTAATCATATTCTTGATAAAATCCCTATGACCAGGGGCATCAATAAGCGTATAAAAGAACTTTTGGGTCTCGAATTTCTGGAAAGCAAGGTCTATGGTTACACCTCTATCCCTTTCTTCCTTAATGCTATCCAAGACCCAAGCATACTTGAAGGTATCACCCTTTCCCGTCGCTTCGGATTCCTTCGCGTATGCGTCAATAGTTCGTTGATCAATAACTTTTAAGTCCACCATTAAATGACCAACAGTAGTCGATTTACCATTATCGACATGACCTACAACAACTAGGTTCATGTGGGGTTTCTTGCTTGCGCTCATACCGGTAGAACATTAAGAGGGCTTTATTTGTATTTCGTTGTTCACTAGTAGAGTTATGATGATTATGGGGTACTAGGATCGATTCTGTTAAAGTCGTCTTCGATCCGAACTATGTCGTCTTCGTCAAAATGACCGTAGGATATCTCTAGCACAGTACAGCCACTTGACAATGCTTTGATTCGGTGTTGACTTTTTGAAGCAATAGAGATATCATCTCCTTCCTTTACACTAACGGTTTGGCCGTCAATCTCAACCTCTGCAGTTCCGCTTATTATCCTCCAGAATTCGTTTCTGTGTTTATGGTATTGGAGACTCAGCCGTTGGTTAGGAGTGATATAGATCAATTTAACCGTGCTCTTCTTATTTTCATGAAATTTTTCAAACCTGCCCCATGGTCTATCTTCTGAGTATATCTTCACAATAAAGAAGAGGGAGGTCATCTTTAAAAGTGGTTAACTTGTATGATCATAATACTTTAATTAAAGGAATTTTCATTATGAATGAACGTATTGGAGAGTAGGTCATCAGATTGTACAAGGCAGCAACATCCATCGTGTGATGGAATCATTAGGGGACCTAAACCAGCCTACAATATCAGGCTTTGTATGTGTCCTTGTCATCACAGCAATTATCAAATGACAAAGCGTATCACATCTGTATTGAATACCCCCAATGGGCATGATTGGAAATGATTCGTTACAATAGCTGCCAGCTAGGCAAACGTACAATCCAAATACCCTAGAGACTTTATCTCTCTAATAGTAGGCTAATAGTAGGTTCTGAATGATTACCTAATGACCTAGGATATTTGAGAAAGCTCTTCAATATTTTCTAGGCATTGCATTACCAATTCACGGCTACGATGCATGACCCATGATGCAAATTTGTCTGGAGTGAAAATATACTGCTGATGAAAACTTGGTGGAACGAATCCTCCGTATACTATTACTTGTACTATGATAAAATCTTTACAGACCGTGGCAATTTCTTCCTCAGCTGATTGCTCAGATTCTTCCATAGTTTTTCTGTACAATAGAATTGGATGTCGTAATCGCCCGGCGAGTAGCGAGGTCTTGGCGAGTTTATCTCGAAGCCTCTCAACGAGCCATTGATCTAAAGTGACTTGCCCGCTATCAAGAGCAATCTGATTATTAGTCAATGGCATCAATTTTCCAATTTTTTGTATTTAATTTACCACGGTTACAAAACTTGACCGAAAGCTAAAATTGTTCAGGATTGTCGTATACACCTAACCGGATTATCATATAGAAATCAGGATTTGCCGTCCGTCCAAATCAATTGTCTTATAGCTAACACCATCCACGGCGTTCAAAGAGAATACAACCTCGTTAACTCTTACCATGAATTTCAATTCATCTTTTAGCTGAGAAAGATCTTCCATTTCCGACTCGTCAAGTCTTGCTACATGGGCAATGGGCAGAACGTCAGTTGGATTGCGCCCATGCTCCTTTCTCAGTTGTTGCAAATTCCTTGCCAAATCTCTTAGAAAGCCCATCTTTATTAGGTGATTCGATCTTGAAGTCGAAATAAAAACTACTAGTCCCTCAAGTTCCGCACTTGAATAGCCGTCTGAAGGGAAATACTCCATTACAAGATCATTTTCATCTAGCTCGACCTTCTCACCAAGGACATTGAGAGTTATCTTGCCTTCTTCATCCAAGGACCGAAGGACACTGATTTTATCAATCCCCTCAAAATCTCGTATTAGAGGAGTTATCTTACTCTTAACTCTTGGTGCTACGCTTTTTGTGGAAATATGCATCTCGACATTGATCGGAGCACCATTTGCTATTAATGAA
>JARBAV010000189.1 GCA_029237515.1 Nitrososphaerales archaeon | reverse complement strand
CAGGCGCCCATACTCTTCGATAACTTTAGACTCAACTTCAGGCGGAACTGGACAGGTTAGAATCATATCTTTTAGCCTTAGTGATGCACCTAGTAGTGCCGAAGTGTCATCCACATTGGTAGTGGCTATAATCTCTTGTATTTTGGTGTCAAGATTATGCATCTCTATTAGCTTGTCAAAAGAAGAGGTAGTTACAACAAATCCTTTGGGAACAGGAATGCCTGCTTTAATTATCTCTCCAAGGTTAGCGCCCTTCCCTCCAGCGGCATTTATATCCTGTCTCCCTATCTTATCAAGCCCGATTACAAAATCAAAATCCACAATATTCCGTCAAAACTCTACGATAAAAGTATTTTATTGCTATCGCATTTAAAGATTCTTCATATAAGATTCTAATATCAGTAACGATAGAAGAAGCAAAGACTTCTACTATTTGTATTCATACCCTTTCTTCTCTTATCTGAACCAACTGACTGATTCTTGCAATCTAATTGATGATGAGCCTAGGTGAAAATGTTAAAAGTTTAGATTAACCTAATACAACTATGGATTAACATTATTGATCATTTCAGTTCTCATTAAGGGCATGGTCCAAGGTATTGGATTTAGACCATTCGTATATAGGATTGCAGTTAAGAGAAATTTGGTCGGTAATGTACGGAACCTAAGAGATTCTTCTGTTGAAATAATAGTACAAGGTGATGAGAATAGTATTTACAGCTTTGTTGATGAATTAATCAATAACAAGCCACCACTTGCATTATATGAAGACATCATAAAAAAAGAGATAAAAAAAGAACCTAATTTCACAAAATTTTCAATCGATCGTAGTTCGTATGAACAAGGGTTTAGTAATATAATAATTCCTCCTGATATTTGCATTTGTAATGAGTGCCTAAAGGAATTGCGTAGTCCGAAAAATAACAGATACGCGTATCCCTTCAACTCTTGCGCTGAGTGTGGACCACGCTATACAATTATTAAAGAACTTCCATACGACAGGCGAACTATTACAATGTCTGATTTTGATCTTTGTAATAGATGCACGTCCGAATATTGTGATCCTATAAGCAGGAGATTCAATGCACAAACAATTTCGTGTGCAAATTGTGGTCCAGAATTACAGCTAACAGACAACAAGGGAGTGCCTTTGCCTACAAATGATCCTTTATCATTAACTGCAAGACTTCTAGATGAAGGAGCAATAATAGCTATTAAAGGCATAGGTGGATTTCACATTTCGACATCAGCTATCAAATCTCAATCTATAGAAAGGCTAAGAAATAATAAACGTAGGGGAAAAAAGCCGTTTGCAGTTATGTCAAAAAATATAGAAACAACAAGAACATTTGCGATCGTGGATATTATGGAAGAAGATCTCCTTACATCCCATGCAAGACCCATAGTTCTTCTTGCTAAAAGTGATCAATACTATCTTTCACCACTCATTTCACCCAACTTATGTAATATAGGAGTTATGTTACCGTACACAGGTACACAATATCTACTACTTGATAATCTGGCCGATTCTACTCTTGTCATGACCAGTGCTAACTATAATAGTGAACCAATTATCAAAGATAATGAAGTAGCGATAAATAAACTATCCAAGATTGTTGATTACTTCTTGATCCATAATAGAGAAATAGTAACAAGATGCGACGATTCAGTAGTTAAGGTAAATCTGGAAAAACCTTGTTTCATAAGACGTTCGAGGGGTTACGTCCCGTCTCCAATACAAATAAGAAAATCGTGCATGAAACCCATATTGGCGTTAGGCGCCGAACTCAATCTTGCCTTTTCTATAATGGCTGGAAATAGTGTGTACATGTCTCACCACATCGGAGATGTAGAGGGAGTCGAAGCGTATCTCTCTTTGAAGGATACCATAGGGCACCTAATCCATTTGCTTAATATTAATCCTGAAGTCGTAGTGTGCGATCTACATCCATCAATGTATACCACGAGACTTGCATATATGATGGCTGACGAGCATAAGTGGAGTTTTATGCAGGTTCAGCATCATCATGCGCACATTGCTTCATTAATTGTTGAGCATAAACTAGATGAACAAATTATTGGAATCGCTTGCGATGGAATCGGCCATGGATATGATGGCGGAGCGTGGGGAGGAGAAGTGATGATATGTGACGGTTATCATAATGAAAGATTTGGTCATCTGACAGAACAACCAATGGTTGGAGGTGACCTTGCAACATTTTATCCACTTCGAATGGTAGCCGGTATTCTGTATAGATGCGCAGAGGATTTGCAAGACTATCTTTATTCGAATACTGATCAATTCCCTTCCGGCAAGAAAGAAATCGAATTGATGCTAGAACAAATTCGAAGCGGGAAGGTACCATTAACTTCAAGCACCGGGAGGATTTTTGATGCAGTCTCGGCTTTACTAGGAGCCTGTTATAACAGAAGCTATGAAGGAGAACCAGCTATGCTATTGGAATCAATAGCTGCCAACGGAGAAGATATCAACATAATGCCTCAAATTAAGGATGAGATTCTGGATACTACTTTTTTATTGGATTTTATTTATAATAATAGAAATAAATTCAGAATCAAAGATCTTGCCTATTCAGCTCATTCTTATTTGGCAAGAGGACTCGGGGAAATTGCAGCACATGCTGCCACATGTAAAGGGATTAAAACAATTGGTTTTTCAGGTGGTGTAGCGTACAACAAAATCTTCACAAAAGTATTGGACGAAGAAATTAGACGACAAGGACTCAAACTCTTACTACAGACACGAGTACCGCCAGGTGATGGAGGAATATCGATAGGGCAGGCGTATGTTGCACACTTATCGATTCTGGATATGAGCAATTAGTAACTGATCAACGAGAAGAGAAGTGATGCTCCATTAATTAATTTGAGACTATCCTTCCACAAGATCATAATGATTGGATATATTACATACATAATACTGAATATAGTTCAGTATATCTTCTCCACTATTCCAACTTTTTGTTCAGACTCAAGAGCCATATGGATTAGGTATTGATCCATTATATATAGGACTGATTCAATTACTTCAGCCGATAATATTTTTAGTACTGGGACCGGTACTACAAAAGCCAAATGTTGGTGAAATTATATCCATCCTAGACGTGACAGTATTTAATATTACATTCTTGGTTGGAGCTTTAACTTCCCTTGCGATTTTCCTGATGATGACTATCATGCGACGACAGGCAATTTCAAGGGTATGTCACGAAACAAATGATCTCTCTGGCTTGATTGCATGAAAAGCTTGAAAATACTTTAATAAAATCAATGGTGACTCTACGCTATTGTTAAAAAGGCTAGGCAAGGTTGTGACAACTTAAGGCTTTCCTCATACCCCCCTCTTTACTTATTTCTCCTTTTGCTGAGGGTTATGAGACTAGTCGGAAGCACATAAGGTGAATTGTAGCAACAATTAT
>JARBAV010000188.1 GCA_029237515.1 Nitrososphaerales archaeon | reverse complement strand
GGAGAGTATCTACTATAAATTCGCTAACAACGGTTCAATTAGTAGCCGAATATTAGGTCCTGAGTTCAACTTGCCCCAATGAATCGAGAATTTAGAATTTAAAGCTTGAGATTGACAAATGTACACCAGGAATATACGACGTAAATTTATAAAATGCAATAATATATCGTAGATACATTCGCTAAATGGATGCTAATTTATTTGACGTTCATAGTAATATAGATAAGGAGAATCTGGAGGGTAGTGGTGATACTACGAATGTGTCCGAAGAGCCTAACCTTGAAAGCATAGCCTCAGAAGGTGTAGGGGATGAAACTCCTAGCAGCATGCACGAAAGCAATATGGGAAACGAATCAGTGCTAGCCGACCCTATCGATAAGACTAATGAACGCGCTACAGAAAATGTCACAAAGTCCAAATTTTTTGCCATAAGGATAACCGGTGGCCAGGAGCGAGTCGTCGCCAACATTTTACACACAAAAATTACTACAAAGAAATTGAAAATATTTTCGATTTTAGCGTTGGAAAATTTCAAAGGCTACATTATAGTAGAGGCACCGGACGCAAATGTGGCGTATGAAGCGCTAAGTGGAGTGCGACACGTTCGCGGACAAATACGTGGGGAATTGCCGTTCAAGGATATAGAGGGTTATCTTGTAAAGAAACCTGTAGTAACTGATCTAAGCGTAGATAGTATGGTTGAGGTGGTAGCCGGACCGTTCAAATCCATGAAAGCAAAGGTAATCAGAGTTGATTACGAGAAACAGGAGGCAACAGTAGTTCTTCTTGACTCACCATACCAAATTCCAGTGACCGTTGATGCGAACTATCTCCGCAAATTGATTCAGTAAGTCCAAGTCCAAGGTTCGAAACTAAATTAGGACTTCAGATTTCTGAGCAATCAAATGGTCAGTTAGGATGGCATAATCAATTTATATCTAGGCGTATCCTTTTGTTCCGGTATATGGGTGAAAAGAAAAGTATTTCGGCTCTTGTGAGCGGTGGAGAAGCCAGTGCAGGTCCTCCTTTGGGCCCTTCGTTAGGTCCAATGGGTCTTAATGTATTACAAGTTGTAAATACCATTAATGAAAAGACTCGAGACTTTCCTGGGATGAAGGTACCTGTTAAAGTCGAAGTCGATACCGAAACGAAGCAATTCACCGTAGAAGTAGGCATACCCCCGACTGCTGCACTTATTGCAAAGGAAGGTGGAATTACCAAGGGATCTGGTACGTCAGGAACCGAATATGTAGGTGATTTGCCAATAGAGAAAGTTGTGAAAATAGCGAAGATGAAGCTGGACAGTTCCTACGCGATTGACATCAAAGGAGTCGCTAAGGAGGTGGTCGGATCTTGTTTAAGTATGGGAGTAAAAGTAGATGGAAAATTTCCCAAAGATATTTTCGCTGAGATATCCAAAGGAAATTATGATGATAAGCTTGTATAGATTAGTTTCCAGATTTGACATGAATTGTTGAAATGCGATTTAATTTGCGTCAATTAACTGATATTACCTATTTCTGTTTAGCGATAACTGGGATTGAAACATACGTATCTGAATCTGCTATAACTGAATAACTGTTCCCTTTGGGAGTCTGTAATTTATCAAGTATAGCCAACCCGAAGCTTGCTGCAGAATTTCTTGAGATATCTTTTGGCTCGGCCAAGCCCCTTCCTATAGCTATGACTCGACCATCCGAATCATAAAGTGTAGCAATAGCGATTGAGTTATTAGCGATAGCAGGTCCAGAATTGAATATGACACCATTGATATAATAGAACCCAAAAATATCCTGTCTGGTTGAGTCTACCTTAATTTGAAGATCTACCGGCGGAGGAGTTCTAACTTCTGTTCCATTTGCATATAGTTTGAAGTCCTTTACCTTATCGACGGTATTCTGATCTAAGAAAAGAATTTCGAAAGGGGATACAAAACTAGGATTGATGGTTCTTAATTCAGCCGATCTTTTATACTCATTCATGAATTTGCCACCTGAGTCAAAAAATGTAGCTCCAATAGTGGCATTCGTCACAGCTTTGCTGCCAATGTTCTTCACTTCCCCAAGTACATGCATAATCTTATTTTCATCCACATAGTTGTAAACGTGATTTATTTCGAGATTTTTTTGCGTAGAAGAATATGACTTAAGTATCATAGAAAACATGAGGATTGAAATAAGAATTCCAAATAGGAGAATTTTTCCATCCATGCAACTGTATCTAAGTTTAGCGAGAGCTTTCTAAAAAAGGCTTCAGGATATTAACGTATTAAATAACTATGTTAATCATAAGATAAATAAAGGAACAAGCCGTTAGTAGCCTAAGACGAGGACATGGATGACAGAGCGGCGAATCACGAGGATGATGAAAATATGGCAAATGACATTGACAATAACAACTATGATTTATCCACAACTGCAAGAGAAAATTTGTTGACATTAATGGATACATTCATTCAACAAATTCTCAATATTAGAAAAACACTTTTGGGTGTTTCAGTCTCTGCTTTGATCTTGGCCCCTATTGCTATTGGTCTCTCTGTTTACTTGATAAGACATCCATCTTTCTTTGCTATATTGGAAATAGAGAACGAGTTTGGAACTGTATTAAGCATATTATTAGGTTCCGTGATTATAATTTCTAGTATCTGGCTTTATGCTGGAATAAAACAATATAAAAAGATCGGATCATGGAATAGGCGATACAATGCTTACATGAATGAGAAAAAGGAAATTAATAGAAAGATTTCAGCTCATTTTGGGTTGGAGTAAATTGTAATTCAACATCTACAGGTACATATAACTTAGGTATTAATTTTGTATTAGCGCTATTTTTAGAAGCACAGCCCTTGTGTACACAAAGTCTAGTCCTTGCTTACGTTGAATCGGTAGTCGACATGCCTTGATTTCTTCTTCGCGGAAACATTTTCTCATAAGGAGCAAGAATACTATTAAAAAAACTTATACCTTCAGAGGTAGTCATGTAGACACTAACTGATTTCTTACCGATCAATCTTTCCTTTCTTGTAATCAGATTGTTTGATTCCATTTCATCTAGAATCACTTTATGTTTCTTTAGGTTTAGACCACAGAAACTTATCAATGCTGTCTGGTTTAATTCACCATATTCGGCAAGTTTCAAGATAATATCCTCAACTATATAGATCCTATCTCTGTATGATACTGTTGAACCAGACAACGTATGTCACTCTCTTGAAGCATCCGATATGGTATATAGGTTACCCAAGACTAATTCCGTAGATATATTTGTCCAATGTACTGTGACCACTTATCTGATATTTCAAACAGCAAGATCTGGAAGCCCTTAAATGAATTTGTCCGGAATTGTTTAGCATAATAAGTTTTTGATCTCCAATTATAAAATTGACCCATCTTATACCCTTTCAAAACTATTTCTTGCCGAGCATACTAACCTGGGCAAGAAAAGCCGTAAGCTGAATATCGGCATGTGCACCTACGCTAAGTCGGTAGTCGTATTCGGCCATAAGCTCGGCAAATTTTCCCGGGTCACTTAATTTCATTGAGAAAGCTTCTTGGGCCGCATATTTTAAGAAGTCTTTTTCTGACATACCAAATACTTGGGTCAATTCCAATAGCAATACTCTGGCTTCATTAAACTTACCTGCGAGGGCGAGCTTTATCACCTCGCCGGCCCTTGCTCTACCAGACAGACCAATTGACAATTCGACCTTCTCAGAGGTTATATTATTATTAGTAGCTGCGGATTGTAGAATATTGATAGAATGGCGAAGATCTCCTGAAGTAGAATCATAGATTCTAGAAAGGGCTTTAACATCAAATTCTATTCCTTCTTGTCTACAGATTTCTGATAAATGATCTACCACTTCCTGTTTAGGCAATCGGGTGAAGCGAAATATTACACATCGACTTTGTATAGGTTCTATGAGTTGGGAAAGATAATTGCATATGATGATAAAGCGCGTAGTCCTTGAACTATCTTCGATAATTCTTCTCAATGCAGTCTGAGCTTCAGAAGTCATCTCGTCAGCTTCATCAAGAATTATGATGCGATAAGGCTTATCATCGCTATCAGTGGTAGAGGAAAACTTCATTACAGCAGCGAATTCTTTAACACGCTCACGAACCATCTTTATACCGCGCTCGTCTGAGGCATTCAACTCAAGCGTATCCCTTCCCCAATTTTCCCCCAACAATTCTTTGGCGATGCACAAGGCTGCCGTAGTTTTGCCAACTCCGGCTGGTCCTGCAAATATGAAATGGGGTATTTCATTAGGTTTCTTGATAAGATTTCTGAGTCCTCGGATTATATCACTTTGATTTGCTATCTGTTCGAGTGTAGATGGGCGATATTTCTCTACCCACATTAGATTTGAAATAATTTGATGCTTACTGGACATGAGTTTCTAAGCGGATTGTTGAAAGTCGAAAACAGAATATTAGCATTACTGTCCATACGTAATTTCGAGGGTCTATGACATGTAGTGCTGCTTACCCTGAATTAAGCTCCACTTGGCTTATTTATTAAACGTTGCTTTTAATTATTAGATGCTTATTCGTGAAAATTTCACACAAATAAGAGCATGGCGTATCCACATCTAATGGTAACAAAAATATTATAATTAACTCATTTACCAGACGTGACTGTAAGTTACGAGACTATGTGTAACTCAATTGAAAAATTTATCAAGCATGAATTGCATGAGGCCAAACGTGACAAAGTGATTGTTGGTCTAAGCGGAGGACTTGACTCATCGGTTACAGCTTGTTTGGCTGTCCGAGCGTTATCAAATAAATGTGTATTTTCAGTAATACTGCCTGATTTACCTATAACTCCAAATTCGGATATAGATGACGCAGTTGAACTCGCGAGTAGTCTGCACATCGAACATAAAGTTATTAATATTAACAAGATCAAGTCGGAGTTCCTTTCTTTTCTTCCCAGAAGCACATACGCGGAGGGGAATCTAGCTGCCAGAATAAGGATGTGCATCCTATACTATTACTCGTTCATCCACAATGGACTAGTTTTAGGAACATCAGACAAGAGTGAGTTACTGCTTGGGTACTATACAAAGTTTGGAGACGGCGCGGCAGATTTGTTTCCGTTGGGAGATGTCTACAAGACTCAGGTGAGGAGTCTAGCTGAATATTTAGAACTCCCACTTTCAATCCGACAAAAGAAAAGTAGCCCTCGGTTATGGAAAGACCAAACCGCCGAAGAGGAGCTTGGAGCTAATTACGACGAAATTGATGAAATTCTTAAGAATCTGGAATCTACAGGCCAAAGAGATACCGGAAATAAGCATCATAGTTTTAATATTTCAAATAATAGGCTAGCTAGGATAGAACAAACAATCAAAAGAAATGCTCATAAGGCACAGCCATCAAAAATATGTAAAATTGGCAAGAATTTCTAAGAAATGTTGAACCAACAATCCTAATTGCAGACCCTTCGTTTATTATCAAAAATGAAACAAAGAGGTACCTCTTTAGAATCCATTTATCATTATCATTAGCTGTATGGGATTAGAGTCAAACCACTACCACAATCGCTTTAATACTATACCACTATATTCCCACAATTGATTATTCATCGTTCTTTAATATATTGGAATATAGTATTTCTAAGAAACAGAACGGTAATTCCTTATCGACAAGCATTAATACTTAAGCGGCATATTCATATTATTAAAAGTTCTGTATAAGAGAACCCATTTATGGCTAGTATGAATGGAGTTCTATTTTATGTAGTTTTAATTCTTTCAATGTTCCAAACAACTCTGAACATTTTTCGCACTTCCATTGATTCGCTCTGGCCTGCTCGTAGCTATTGTAAGTGGCATCCTTACTTTCATACCTTCTTGTTCTGAAATTGTACACAGACTGATTATAGTTTACCCTGTACTTCAATTTAGAAAAGTCAATCAATGTGTTTCTTACTTTAGCAGCATCTTAAAAACTATATGTCACTTATATGAATAAAATTTGGTGGTAACATTGAAAGTAGTATTTAATCAGAAAGACTTTCATTGTAAAAAATGTGGGCATTTTTCTTAGGTCCAAGGTTAAATAAATGTAGTTATATTTTTTTATCTCATTTGTTAGATAAGACTGACAAGTATGAGTGATCCTATCAGGAAGCAATAAAACGAAAATAGGTAGAACTCCCCCTTGTTAATGATGTTAATGAGGAATTTTATTGATACATAGCCTACTGCAGCAGCTGAGAGTGTTCCGATTATATAAGATTCTAATGGAATTTGATTTATTGAAACTTGAGAAATATTATCTGCAAAAACTAAGTCATAGAATCCTGCCCCTAGAATAGCTGGAATTGAAAGCAAGAAGGAATAGGTGATTAGTTCTGACCTCTCGATGTGCTTGAACATTCCGATTGAAATAGTTGCTCCACTCCTTGAAATGCTTGAGAAAATAGAAAGTCCTTGTCCCACACCTATCAGAACGGCATCGATCTTCCCGATAGAATTTGTGCCCTTGCCGATAAACTTGGTGACAAAAATCATTGCTCCGCTGATTATGAAACCCAACCCTATCGACCACATGCTGTAAAAGGATTCCTCAAAGACCGATCGAAATCCTATTCCCATCAAAGCCGTGGGAATCATTCCGAGAATGATAAGTAATAGATACCTTTTACCCCACTTATTGCTTTTTGCTTCCTCCTCACTGTAATTGCTATCATTTTGGTGGATTGATTTAATTGACTTTAGAATCGATAATAGTTCTCGTCGGTAGACTCCAATAACTGCCGCAAGCGTACCAAGATGCAGAACTATATCAAAAAAAATTGGAACCTGAAGATTCATAGCAAGTTGAACTAAGGCAAGATGCCCAGAGCTGGAAATTGGTAGCCATTCTGTAATTCCTTGAACAATACCTAGAATCAATGCCTGGATTGCATCTATCATAACACTGGGGAATAATTTAGATACCCTATTTAATTTCACAGTAGGAAGGAGCAATTAGTGGTTAGTCAACAAGACGATAAGCCCTCCCGAGAATCGAATGTGAAGAATAAAATTTCCTAACACAAAAACTTGATTTTTCATAATTAGATGCGGATGAGACATCCTTGCTTACGTGGGAGAGCTAACTATTCAATGAGAAAATAATATTGAAAATGATGCAAATAACCCAGTATTTGCTCTAAATCAATGCTGCAGCCATGAAAAAGACAAGGGCACAACAAATCTTTGATTTTT
>JARBAV010000187.1 GCA_029237515.1 Nitrososphaerales archaeon | reverse complement strand
TAGTGGTCTTGCTGTTGTTGTAATGGTAGAAGCACAAACGATTGGTTCTGCCTCGGTAAATAGGGAATCAGGTGCAAGCTGCGGAAGTGTAATTAGTGAATCCACAAAGCTTTCAGCAAACCTTGTTTGTAAAGATCATGGAATTATAGTTAATGCTTCAAACCTATCGATCTCATTGAACGGATATTCCATAATTGGTCCTGGAAGCCAAAGTACGAAATCTGGGATAATCATACCAGATCTAGGTAATGTAACGGTCTATGGTCCAGGACGCATAGTTGACTTCCAATCGGGTATCTTTGCAACCGGTTCGGACGGCTTGAACATATCTTCTATCTTCCTTGACGAGAATCGAATAGGCGTTTACTTGACTGGTTCCTCTAGTTCTATCCTAGAGTATAACATGATGAGGAACAATGAATTGGGGATTGCAGCACATTCTAGCAGTGACATTCTGTCAAATGAAAATTATTTTTATGATAATTCGCTGGCTGGAGCTTCTCTAATTAGTACGGGAGATTCATCCATTAGGTTAAATTACATAAATGGAAGCCAAAACGGTATATTCACAGATCCCGCTAGCACCTCAAATGACATCTCATTTAATTTCCTACGCAATATTATTGACATTAACAGTGCCAACGGCTTGCCCAATGACATAACAAAAAATACGTACGAAGGCAATTTCTGTGAGCTAAGCATTCCGTCCGGGATATGTAGAGGAATAACAGATTAATGCCTCCGATTTTCGACTATGCCCCTTGGTCCGGGGAAATAATTGCAAAATCATGGATGTAATGGATCTCGGAGAGTTGACTAAAGCAATGTGAACTGACCGCGGAATCGGATTGAATTGTGCTAATGCTAATGAATAGTCTAGATTCGATAATAAATCGACGGCTGACCTGTCACTAGTGCAATGATCATGACTTGACTAGAATGGAAATATTTCTCCAGTATCTTCTGATTTGCCCTTGTGTCTACCCTTTGATGGTGCAAGATCTGGTAATTTATCTTCCATGTTCACTTCCACTACGGCCGAGGCCTCTTCCATTATTTTTGTAATTTCTGCACCGTCCGTTCCTATCGGATCGAGGCCAGCTATTCCATTGCCTTGCAATGAGGCGTCGGAATATGTACTATTTAGTATATCTCCTAAGGATTCCGAAATTTGTGAAAGCGACTGGTCTGCGGTAGGAATGACTGAAGAAAGACCACCTCTCAAATCCTTAATTACAGAAGTGGTCGGAGTCAACGTTGATGCTACATCCCCTAATTCGGTAACCGTTTCAAGTCTCATTCGTACTTGTTCCGTAGTCAACATAGTAGATTTCACCACTTTGTTTATCTTGCGTATTTGGGAGAGTTCATTTGAAAGTGATTTTGCGTAATTTGTTTCATGGCTCTGTACTGCTTCCACAACATTGTTGAAGATCTGTTTGTCACGTTGCTTTAATCTTCCAGAAAACGCATCCATCTTGGATATTTGTACCTGGAGCTTTCGATGTGCTTGTTCTAGGCGAGGTTTTAGAGGTTCTGCAGATCTCAAGCTCTCCCTGATCTTATTCTTAAGGTCACCTGAAACCTTTCCCTTTTTCTTTTCTGGTCCACTCCATCTATCAAAGAAAGACATTACGATTAGAGTTTTGTTACATGCACACTTAATTTTACCATGTATCAAGAATATTTGCTAAGAAGGTGAACTGAATCTCGTTTCTATATTTTCTTCACCGCCTCAATGAGATTAAAGCAATGAAATAAACATTGGTCAACGGCTAAGCTAACGCTTAAAATAGACCTCCATATAGCCGCACATTGAACATATACAAAGAGTGTAGTTACTGTACTTCTTCATAATGCTTGGAAGGTACTTTTCTATCGACATGGTTGGCTTTAATGGGATCGGTAACGGTACTTTCTTTGGAACAGCTTGGGTTTCTTCTTCGAACTCTCCTTGGCACTTTGGACATTCGTTTGACATGCACAGGAAATATCACTTGGAATAATTACGTATTTCTCTGATAAGGATAGTATCACTAACTATGAGAATGAGGTTAACGGAGTTAGTAAGGGGACAAGAGGATTGGGCAAGACTACAATTAGACCTCTAGCTCCTTAAAATGAGATGAAAAAGAGCTAATAAAAAAATTAGGAAGAAGAACTTTTAAATTATAAATGTTCGTCAAATGAATTTCATACTCGCATCTATGATTGCACTGAATTGTGAAATAATGTAATTCTGAATACGATCCTGAACCAATGAAGCATTTCTCACTTGGCAAGAGGTCGTTGCCTAGTCACATTAAAAATCTCACAATTCAGACCTGCCCTATTGAGGCTTCTGCATTAAAATATTGAACAAATCCTCTTCCCAAGCAAACCTCACATCTGTCACTTGTCATCGTAGCAATAATTACACCCATGTTGGCCTTGGTGCTTATCCTCGAAGGAGAAAACAAATAACCTGTCCCAAAACACAAACTACATCTTAACCACGCATGAAGCATATTACTGGTAATTTCTGGAATTTTTTTGCGATTGCTCCTAGGCACTGACAAATCCCTTAATAACGATCGCATAAAAATTTTCACGTATCAGCGAAAGTAAAAAACCAAATAAAAGAAATATGACATTATTTAAGACTTTAGAGGTAGCTGGTGAGATTTTTGTCAACTCTCAGCCACCATTGCTTCTTCCAAATAATTTGGAAATTGCCTCAATTGCTTCTGACAAAGGAGTTCCTTGATCGACTATTGGCTCATCTCCAACCATATTGTCTTCAGATAGATTTGGAGGGATCTGCGTCTGCATATTTCTTTCTGGCCCGACTGTTCCATTTCCAGAAACATTCACCTCATTAGCTGACTGTTCATCACTGCTTGGACCCTGAACTGGGCCAGCTGAAAGATTGGTAGATGTGACTGGCGTGGTCTGATTTGGAGATGAAGCAGTGCTGAGATTTTCGGTCTGGGAAGCATTGGATTCAAATAAGCTTTCATTATCAATATTCTTGATTAAATCTTCTATTGCAATGGCCGTATTTGATCCGGCTTCCTCGGACAATGGAGGTACAGAATCCTCGTTGAAAAACTTGATAATAAGGCCTGCCAAAGGTCCGGGCTGCTCTTCAGGAATCCAATGACCAGAAGAAGGCATTAGTACTGTTGAGACGTTATTAGCTAGTCGTCTAGCCGATTCTAAACTATAATTCGGTTTGGTATCACCATCCCCAAATGGTGAAGCTTCTCCTGATATTGCCAAAATTGGTGTGGTGAGATTAGATCTTGACGTTTGATTATTCAAAATTGCATCAATTTGAGAAGCCCTGAAATATTCAAAACCTGAGCGCATTCCTCCTGGAGCGGAATACTGCCTCACATATTCGTCGATGGCTGTCTCGTCGACAGAGTATGGATTATACGCCAACTGTCGATAGAACCATGACAAATACTCGCGTTCGTTATCAGCAACAAGAGCTTCGGGTAAGTCCAATGCTCGATGAAATAGAAACCACCAAGGTTCAGCAAATGATTCATTGGAAAATAGACCAGGAAATACATAATCTATTACGACAAGTTTGCTAACATTGCTTGGATGAGATGAAGCGTAAGAATATGCTGTTTGAGCCCCTATGTCATGCCCCACTACATAGGCAGTGTTAAAACCTAACCCAGATACCAGCTCATAGATGTCGGAGGCACTCGTATTTCCATCATACCCAGTTGAGGGCTTAGAAGTGTCTCCCAGGCCTCTCAAATCGGGTACTATTACGGTAAAGTTATTCTTTGCCAGAATGGGCATCACTTCTCTCCATTCGAACCAGGTTTGGGGCCAACCATGCAATAACACAATTGCGTCTCCGTTTCCGCCCATTACATAATGCATCGTAATGCCGTTTACGTCATCTCGATAGTGTCTGAATTGGACGTTGTCAAGCATAAAAGAATCAGAATTGACACTTTGGTCATCAGGTTCTGCATCTTGGATATCATCAACATTTCGAGTGAAATTGTTGGTATTGGCGGCAAGTCCATGTAACACCGTCTCTGCGTCAGATGCTGAAGAAGACACTTGTGATATGGTGGCGTTTTGAAGAATCGTTGACCTCTCGCTACTTTGCGGGCTTACTTCACCTACTCCTCTATCGTCAAGAGACGAGAAGAGAGGCGTCTGGTATGGAAAATTTTGATTTTGGGTATCTTGAGCAATTCCTAGATTAAAGTCCATAATAGAAGAACCAATGAGAAAGAGAGCAAGAAACACTGTCATGTGTCCAAGGCAAAAATGGAAATTACGCATTCGTTCCGGTATCTCCAGAATATTATTATAAACAAGACGATTACTCTGCATGCACTTCCTATCCAAAAAAATTTCACCCAAAGCTTGTCGAGAATTTTGGTTATTACTAATTACAATTGATCCAGTACCAATTCACTCATCTTCAAATCTATACCGTCATAGATCTAATCCAACCGAAACGTATTATGATAATAGTCTCCTTATTCGGGCAAAGGTCGCTCTTTTAGATTTCAGGGGTCGATGGTCACCAGATACTTCAAAATTTCGGTACTAAGATGATTCTAATGGATAAAATTATAACCCAGTTGGAATTAAGGGAAAATGAGGGGGTTTAGGTGGATAATGCTATTTACTAAAGTTGGAAG
>JARBAV010000186.1 GCA_029237515.1 Nitrososphaerales archaeon | reverse complement strand
TGCATTGGGCAACCTGGACAGAGTCAGAAAATTCATACGGCTTTCTGGCTATGTTAATTCAGATCCCACTTTTACTGAACAACCTAAGGTAATCAATGCCGCATCAAATTTACTAGCAGATATTTTTGGAGACGCAGGAAGGCATAGCCGCTTGGCAATAGGGGTCTCCAGCCTACCTCTTGGCAGTGTGGTTGAAATCGATTTTATAGTAAAGTCGGACATGACATGACTAGTCTTTAGTAATCACACACCTTAAACAGAACTATCTGCTGGTGAATGATATGTAGACTAGGTCGAAATCATGTGGACCTTGGTTTCTCATTTTCTGAAGTAAGGTCGTTGTCTATGAATTCACCTCTCCTCTCCTTTACTAGAGGAATTACCTTATCAACTAGAATAGAATCATAATTCTTTGCGTCAACGTCAAGTGTAAGGAGGAGAAAATAGTCTTCGTTAATCCTAATAGTGGCACGTATAACCTTTTCATATTTCCCCACTGCGTAGACAAGGTCACCTATTTTTGGTTGAAACTTAATTCTAGTCTTATGCCTCGTCACTGTTAGTGAAGCATATTCTTCGTTCTCCTCATCTGTCATGAGCTGTTCTAGACCTTCCCGGTGCTCTGCGTTCATAAGCACGCCAAATTTATTGGCAATTCCCATCCATCTTATTGAATGATCGAGATGAAGCATTTTTTTAGAAAACTCATAGAGGAGGTCATATTCAATCATCCTTTTTTTTACAATCCTATCATGCCTATTTAAGTTGATGCTTCAATTGTCGTGGAAGTTCGAACGGAACGGATTAGATGAGATAAAGTTAAGTCGATCCCTTCCTTCACTTGATCAGGCGCGAACAAATATAATCCATTCTAGTAACCATGTTTTCCCATCGTAAGAAACCTGTACATCAGGGCAATGAGCTAGAACAAAGGAGGCTAGAGCAAAAAAAGAAGTTGTTAGGAAACAACTACCTTACCAACCATCTGGGGATGCAATGTGCAATAATAGTCAACTTCACCAGCCTGGTCGAACTTGAAGTCAAAGGTTGCTTTTGGAGACAGTATACCTGAGTCAAATACTTTGCCTGAATCTTCAGCGCCTACCGCACCTGAGGTAGCAGTATGGATTTGACTATCATCATTCGTCCATGTTACAGATTCTCCAGCTTTCACTTCAGCAGGATTAGGAGAAAAGGCCTTATCTCCCATAGTTGATGCGTTAGGTACTATAGATACGCTCGCACCCTGGGCATAAACAGAGACTTGGCCTATCGACAGACCAACAGCTAATACCGAGATGACGCCCAGTACCACCGCTATTTTTGTTGTAAACATTAGAATTTGCTGCTAAGCATATTGAATAAGTAGTTTACGGTCTCCTTGGGCTTATCTCAGAGAAGTTTTCGGCAGATTTGCTGGTCAAAAATGCTTTACATTTTACATTAGTGTCTCGATAAGGACTAATGTTGGAGGCTACCTGTCTTCGAATGCTGGCTTGAAAACCTGTCAATAATCCCACACATGCATTTCGTGGTATTGAGAAGCAGATCCGTTCTGGCGAATTCGTTGGGCGAATGCATCTTTGCATATATAAACGTGCTTCCTATGGATATGCATGGGACTTTAAGGCTTTTTGAGAAAGAATCCATCGGCCCTGTAGCAGGAGAAGAGACTGTTATTCTAGCATCGCCATATATCTCGCGAGCTGACTCACTTACCGCAGTGACAAATGGATCATTAACATCAGTTCGTGATGCGGCTTCTCCATGCAAGAATCGAACACCTAGGGATTTTTCATCGAACCCTTTTTCCACAAGGAATTTCTTGAGCCTTCCAAATTGAACAAGAGGATCCATCTCAGGCACGAGCCGGAAATCTATTTTTACGCTCGCTGTCGAAGGAATAATTGTCTTCGCACCATCACCAGTATATCCAGAGACCATGCCGGCAATATTGCAGGTTGGCATCGAGACCAAAGCATTTTGAATCCCTAAACCTTGTGCATTGTTCAAGAATGAATCGATGCCGTATTCCGACTTGAATCGAATTTCATCAAAGCTTTCTGTTTGTAGTAGAGCTCTCTCGCTTTTAGTAAGATCTCTGACTTCCCTGTACCAATCAGTGATTAATATCTTACCTGTACTATCGGTGAGTTCGTTCAAGGCTCGGACCAGCTTCCAGGCGGGATTTTCAATCAAGACCGCAAGGCTTGAATGAGCGTCACGAATTGGGCCCACGGCTGTCAACTCTACAAATAGTAGTCCTTTCATACCGAGAGTTATTATCGGGATGTTTTGTTCATTGACGTAGCCGAACTCCCAGACGACCCCATCACATGCAAGATCGTAATGATACCGGGTTAAATATTCTCCAACGTGGACACTTCCTATTTCTTCCTCTCCTTCTACAAGAAATTTTACGTTACATGGTACGTCACCATGGAATTTAAGGTAATACTCAACTGCTTTAATACGAGTAATTAGTTCTCCTTTGTCATCGGAGGATCCTCTGCCGTATATGTAGTCTCCTTCAATCACACCTTCAAAAGGGTCATGCTCCCACAGGGCTAGAGGGTCTTCTGGCTGTACGTCGTAATGGTTATAAAACATCAGGGTTCTGGCTGGACCGCTAGTTTTTCTCTTCGTCTTAACTTCACCGTAGACAATAGGCGGTGCTGTATTACTTGGATCGGTGTGGCGGCCATCTTTTGGCAGGTTTAGAATCCTTGTGTTGATACCGGCTTTTACCATAATTCCTGCTACGACAGCAGCGCACTGTTCCAATCCTTCCTTTCTGGCTGAAACACTGCGTTGTCGGATGAGTGACTGAAGGTCGGCTACCAGGTCCTCCTTCCTTGAATCTATGAACGAAAAAAGGTCTTGCCTATCCAAAACATATTTAATTTTTGAAGCTATGAATTAATAGTTTGTGCTTTAAATATTTGCCTCTAGAATTTATGTAGATCAAGTCCAAAATCTTATGTCTTTTCGCGAAAGGATTTATAACAATATGATCTAAGTACATATATTATGGGATTCGGACAGTATATGGCTAAAGAATTGATGAGAGAGCTTGGAAATAAGTCTAGGGAATTCTTCGAATTCGTAATGCCCGCACTAGACATGTATGAGGACGGATCGGACCTAGTTATTCTGATTGACCTTCCAGGATTTTCAAAGCAGGATATCTCTTTGAGAATATTAGACAATGTCCTTTCCATAAGTGCAAAAAGGCAACGGAATGAAAGTACCAGTACAGGTACAGTTTACTTCCAGCAGCGACCGCTACATATCAACAAGAAGGTTCCGTTACCTATCAAGGTTACGGAAGAAGACCAAGTACTCGGTTCTGCAACGTATGTTGACGGCGTCGTTACCTTGCGAATACCTATTCCTAGGTACAACACAATCCCTATTTCGTAATTGACTAAAAACTATCGCTTTCTTCTCGCGATGGCAAACGTTGCTGCGAATGTTCCTGCTGAGGCAACTAAGCCTGCTATTCCCATGAACAAATTGTATTGAATGAATATTGCTGATCCAATGAATAATCCTGACCCTATAATGCTCACTGAAGTCAGCCATTGTCTTCTAGATGAAATCTCCTTTGTGCGTAGATCCGCCTCCAGATATGATCGGAAAATTGGTGCCAGACCAATACTAGTTTCTATTCCCTTTACAAGCCGCTTGAAATAGTCTTTAGTCTCCTCTACATATGCTTCTCTAAGCAATCCTTCTTCAGATAATATATCTGCCAATACCTTAACGAATTGGAATTTAACCTTATGATGGTGATAAATTCCTTCAAGGATAGAGCTCATTCGCATGTAGAGTGCAAGATTCTTTGGGAGTCTAAATGGAAATTTGCTCATCGTCTTATTGGTGAGGTCGATGAGAGCCTTAACTTCCATCCTGTCTACTTGCTGACCGTGAAGAGATCTAATGCTAAATTCCAAAGCCTTTTCGACAATGTACCTGTTAACAGATGGTTCCAAAGTCCCCAGATCAATTAATACATTCACTGCTCTCACAGGATCTTTTTCAATTAAGCCGAGGTACAATCTTACCAATTTCAAGCGTGTATCATCATCGATTCTTCCTACCATCCCAAAGTCATACAAAATGATCTTGCCATCGGATGTCACAGAAATGTTTCCCGGATGAGGATCAGCGTGAAAAATGCTGTCTTTGAGGAGCATCTTGAAGAATATGCGATGCACTTTCGCAACGATCCTTTCTCTATCTAAACCCATCGCGTCCAATGAGGCAATATCAGTTATTTTTGTGCCGGGGATATACTCCATAGCCAAAACGTGTCTGGAAGTTATCTCTGGAATAAGCTCTGGAATTAGTACGGCTGGATCATGGCTCAAGTTTCTCCGAATCGCCTTGAGGTTTCTTGCTTCAATTCTGTAGTCCATCTCTTCACTAATAGTTTCAACAAATTGCGAAAACATAGCTTCAACAGAATACCTCAAATTTGGATCAATGAATCGAGTTGCCAGAGGCAATATTGACTTTAGAACCTGGATATCTCTTGAGACTGTCTTCTCTATATCTGGTCGTGATGCCTTAATGATTACGTCACGACCCTTGTAGCGAGCTAAATAGACTTGTCCAAGGCTAGCCCCCGATTTAGCATTCTTATCGAATCTGTCGAAAATATGATCAATTTTTCCTATCTCATTTTCAAGAGTACCCTGGACTGATGAAAAATCCGAAGGTGGTACATCATCTTGCAGCTTAGCTAGGACTTCGAGATAGGGTTGAGGAAGCACATCAGTTCTGGTTGATAACCACTGGCCTAGTTTGATATATGAAGGACCTAATGCAATAAACGTGGCAAGCGTCTTCTCGGCGTGCCTTTTGTATTTCCTGGTGTCGATATTTCTACCTTCTCGCCTTACCCATTCCCGACGGTCTCTCCTGAGATTAATAAGTATTGGAATCAGCTTGAGTAGTACCTTCATAAGATATAATTTAGAAGCACGTGGGCTTGAATCCATCGTTTTTGAGACTGCATCTTCCGTAGTAATGGGCTCAGAGGAATCTTTATGATCTAGATGCTCTATCTTTTCCAAAATTTATCCTCGCCTTTGGGCCAACTTTTTTATAGACTTGGTGAGGGCATAGCCGGTGTAGGCAGCAAATATCCCTGCGAGGTAGGGAGACGGATCTTCCTTAACGCCGATATCGGAAAAGGATTTTGGATTTGTGATAGTGTTTCTCGAACGCCTAATTGACTTTTCTTTTAGAGTTGAATAAATTGAGAATCCGGAAAGCATACCGACTAAGTATTCTGGTGCATCAAAGATCAGGTGCCCAAGAGGATCTTTTAGCGGGTCTACCTTGTCTGAATGAACCGAATAGTAGCTATCGTATTCTCTTATGTGGAGTTTACCAGCCCTGAATTGCCTTAATGCCCCGCATCCTTCACCAAGTGCTGTCGGAGAATATTCAATGATAGGTCTGACAGACTTTGGTACTATGATGGAACCGTCATCGT
>JARBAV010000185.1 GCA_029237515.1 Nitrososphaerales archaeon | reverse complement strand
TTAAAACATTGGAAACAGTGTTACAACATAACCAGAAGCTTATTGCGCTTGGTGGACTAGCTGCTGGTCTTGCTCACGAGTTGAATAATCCTGCAGCAGCAGCTAATAGGTCAGTAACACAATTATCTGAATCCATTCAAGAATGGAGATCTCTAGTACGTAAGCTGAATGGGGAACAAGGACTAACTCCTGCACAATGGTCATACATTTCTAGTTTGAGAGATAATGTTCAAAACCTTGATCGGTCTTCTGTATCCCGACAGACTCTTAATAGTAATTCTACTTCTATTGCTAATGACACAGACGATCCTATAAAACAAAGTGAAATTGAGGAAGGGATCATCAACTGGCTTGAATCTCATGGTATTGATGAAGGATGGAAAATAGCATCTGACTTGACTACAGGAGGGTTCACTACAAAGGATTTGAATGAGATCGCTAAAACTATCAATTTAACTTCACCGCAACCACAAAAGGAGCACAAGATGACCAATGGTGATCTGACGGATAAAAATCTAAAGGATGTCTTGAACTGGATTACAACTACGACAAAAGTAGATCAATTACTTTATGAAATCAAAAGTAGTACTACTCGTATTAGTGACTTAGTCTCGGCAGTGAAATCATATTCATATATGGATCAAGCCCCTCTTCAGGATGTTGATGTCCATAAGGGAATAGAGAGCACATTGACAATTCTGCAACATAAAATAAGGAAAGCTGACATAACTATTATTCGAGAATATGATTCTAATTTGCCACACGTTAATGCCTTTGGTAACGAGCTAAATCAAGTATGGACAAATTTAATAGATAATGCTATTGACGGTGTAGGAGAGCATGGAACTATATCAATTCGCACCAGAAACGAGGGTAATGATCATATACTTGTTGAAATAGTAGATAATGGGAGTCAAGGTATCCCAGAAGATGTAAAACCACGGATTTTTGAGCCGTTTTTCACAACTAAGGATTTAGGCAAAGGTACCGGGCTTGGATTGAGTATCAGTCATAGGATTGTGACAGAAACACATGGAGGGGACATTCGTGTATACTCTCGCCCCGGAGAGACCCATTTTCAGGTCCGTTTACCTATCATCTACGATGAAGGACTACAGAAAAGGTATTGGTCTTGGATTAAACCACTGGATAACGAAGGACATACACATAACGTATGAGCTAAACATTGTAATGAAATCCTAATCGTTCAAGATGTCTTGGTCTAGAAGGCCATAATGATTACATGTTCTGTGATCTAGATCCCAACGCTGGCCATGTTATGATAGAAATGATAATTAGAATCGTTCTCTCATTAGCAATCATAGAGCTAGCAGTACCTTTAACTAACGTTAATGCATCAGGCCTAGGATCATTTTCTTATATCAACTTTGAAGGAGGTGGGGTACCAAGCCCTTCATTGTTATACTCATTATTATATTCATCATAATCATAGCTTATTTTGTCCTCGTAAGAGATCCTACGAATAACCGTTAATCATGTTATATAATGTTGTAGTTATGAATACCATTCTGGCTTACATAATTATAACACAAATTTGTGGTAATATCGGTTGTTTCAATGAATGTACTAGATTTTGCTGGAGAAGTTGTTCTTCTTTCAGCATCAGGCGTCTTATCTCCTGGTCCACTATTTCTTATGAATCTTGTTTATGGAGCAAAACAAGGCTACAAAGCGGGTCTAAAAATTGCATCTGGTCATGCTATGATAGAACTTCCTTTAATTATTATACTTGCAATTAGTTTTTTTCAATTGACTAATACCACAGTTATTACCTATAATCTTAATGCACTGGGGTTAGTAGGTGGAACTTCCATAATCATATTCGCAATTATACAAATTATCAATACTACAAGAAACAAGAGAAACAAGAGTCTGTTCGATAACAGTAACAATAATTATAGAGTCTCATTTATAGCTGACAAGCCCATATTATTAGGTATTATCTTCAGTGCACTAAATCCATTTTTTATAGCTTGGTGGTTAACAGTAGGTTTAACATTGATTTCAGATTCAATTTCTCTTTTTGGAGTCGTTACTGGAAGTGTCTTGCTCTTCTCATTTCATATATGGATGGATTACATTTGGCTCATACTTACATCATATCTTATTTCCAAAGGAGTATCCGTAATTAAGACAAGATACTATTACTTTTTGTTTACGGGATTGAATATCATCTTAACATTTTACGGAATGTATATGATAGGATCAAGTATATCGTTCATCCTGTGACAACTTTCATCTAAACTAGTAAGAACACTTATGAAAATAGGACTTAATGGAAAGTTATAAGTCGTTTATCGTACAAATTGATTGAATTAGGATAGATATGAAAGGCAATATTATTATTTTTTTAATCCTTAACTTTTTGAAAGCTCCCTGAGGTACGACAGTCTAAATTCCTCTGTTACTTCTAAATGATCTTGTGATCTTGTATATTGTGGTATGTGTGTTACTATTAATATTTCAAGGTGTCCTATTTCTGAATCGGTTGAAGAAGATATATATAATAGCAATTATTTCGAATCTACCAATAATCATATTTACTGATAGTATGATCTTAGAAACTACATCTAGGTCCATGCTGGTAATCCCAGATGTCAGGCCAGTATTCGTCACTGCAGAAACTGATTCAAAGAATGTATCGAAGAAACTGCTTCCATCAAAATAACTTATTGTAATAGCAGTTCCCAAAGAAACTGCTGGAAATAAGATAATGACAAATACGGTATTTTTCATTATATTGATATCGTGTGTTGTTGTTGATGATATCAAGTCTCTTTTTATATTATTTCTGCTAATCTTATCATCATTTGAGGGTAAAAATGAAGTTTTATATGGCGGTGATACAGATCTCTTTCCTCTTCTAATATTGAGCTGCTTACTCCATCTCAAAAGGGTTCTCATCGCCAGTATCAGTCTGTCAAATTTAATTCCACCAGCAGTCGAATATCCCATGCCTCCTATCAGCATAACAATAACTAGGATAATTTTTCCCTCCATAGAGATTGATCCAAGGTTTATTAATTGGAAACCAGTGGTTGTGGATGCACTAACTACATGAAATCCTGAAATTATCCACCGTTGCTGCTGATTCGTTCCCGTTGGTGGCTCAACCAAGATCGCAAATAATACAATAGACATAACCATAAAAGCAAAATATACTAGTATTGGCGATATAAGCTGTCGTGCCTTGATCTCTCTACTGAATAAACCATAATGAAATGCGAAGGGAAGAGCGGAAAGAATCATTCCAATCATTAGAATTACTAATTGCTCAATATTGTCGACTATAATATACGTGGAAACAGGTACAAATCCTCCCCCCGTAATGGTAGATAAAATAAGTGAGATAGAATCAATTATATCCAGTTCTCCAACATCAAAATAGTAAATAGCTAAGATCAAAGCAACTGTATACACTGTAAAAATTACCGTTATAGTCTTAAGCAATTGCTTGAATCTAAGTATCCCACCTCCTCCGCCAAGGATATCTTTCATGGAAGCTAACTTTTTATCCGGATAGAATAATGCCATAAAGAGATAAACAAAGCTTAAACCACCCACCCATAGAGTATAAGCTCGGTAAAATACAAAACTACTTGGTAAATCTTCAGGATCAGATAAAGTAGACAATCCAGTAGTGGTAAAACCCGATACACTTTCAAAGAAACTATTTACAAATAATGTAAAAGGTTCAATTCCATTCCAAAAGGGATTCAAGTATATATATGGAATACTGCCAAAAAGACTCAAAATTACGAAACTAAGGACTATAAGAATTGACGCCTGTCTCAAGTTCAGAGGTGTTCTTTCTCCATAAGTATTAAGCCCAAATCCTGTCGCTAATAAACAAGTACAACAAAAGAATATTCCAGTAGCTGATGTTACCTGTTCCATAAACGTACTTACAAATGCTGGAACTATCATGAGTATGCCAGCAAATTGTAATACGAATCCAAGATTTCCGATAATAGGTTTCGAATGTTCTCTTACTAGGGCTCTGTATGGTCGAAATGTCTTTTCAAGAACAGACGTCCTTATCACATTAGCTAATGATTCCTGTGTTATTATGCCAAGAATCCGTATATTATCTGTCACCGGGATTCGTTTAATTGTATTGACCCTCATTAGTTCTAATGCGTCCTTTACGGTCGCTTTGGCTGAGATAGTTATAACAGGATATGACATAATAGCTTTTATGAAAATCTGATCCGAATCTTTTCCTGTCATTACAACTTTATCCAAGATATCGCTGTCTGTTATAATGCCACTGAGTTTTCCTTCGTTATTAATAACAATAATTGTCTCAGCGTTTTTTTTATTCATCATTTTTACTGCATCCGCCACGTTTGATTTTTCATCCATTATAACGAATTGCCCATGTATGTAAGAGATTACTGAACGTTCTAGTGGATCAGATGTCATGTGATAATATGAGATGCCATTATTCTTTCTTGTCCTATCAATTATTTTTTTATATGATGATCGGATCCAAGCTAAGAAAGATAGCTATTTTTATTATTGTCTGGTATCTTACGATGTCTTTGTCCAGAACACCATACAACTTATCAAAAAGATTGTATTTATAAATCCCGATTTCATATAGATACTGATAATATTCGTCATCAATTATGTTATTAATGAGAAATTTACTATAATTCCTGTCCAATTTTTAGAATATGTAATATGGTGAGCCTTAATAGAATATAAAGATCATGTAATTTGATTTCTTAAATTATTACAATGATTTAATACCTATAGAACTAATAGGTAATGTTCATTATCTAGATCATTCATTTGCTTAGATATTCTATTCAAAAGAAACCATCAGAAGATAAGTGAAAGTACGAAATTACCTGCAGTTAGTAAAGAAACTAAGGATAAAATGATAATAGGATGTAAATCAGACGCAAGTAAGAAATACAAGGACGGAATGACGGGGAATTGAAAACCCCCAATCACAACCAGGATACAGAGGAACCGACTAATTTTCTCAAAAAAGTTTGAGGTTAAATTATAGCCTGTGACTATTTTTTATCTAGACTTGCTTCTTCACACTTTGATAGAGTTTCCTAAGTTGTTTGTAATGAGATGAATCTCGTTCGTTTACTGAGCCTGATTTCAAAAAAATTTCTTCATAATAACTGATTATCATAGGTTTGATGTATTCAATTATTTTTTGTCAGTAATTATTCTTTCGTTGATCGTAAATGAAAGCCAGTCTAGGCTATTGAATATGCGAATATACCATGAATTTCTAACGTCATCAAATTGAGATCCTGAAGGTATTTTTGCCAATTCACGATCCGCATCTCTGAGTTCATTCATGACATCGCCTAATGATGTGATTTGATCTAGTTTCTTAGAGCGCTGAAATGTGACAATGGTGTAAAATAATGTTATTGCATATATTGCGGCGACAATAATTTGAATAAATTCTGAAGCTATTGTCATGAATGGATTTACTAACATCGTAAGATTTTAGGGTTAGGTTTATCAAAATACATTGCTGAGCAACATATTAAAACAGCAAATGAATACCCCTTCGATGATTATCAAAGACCTCATTTTTGCTCTTATCTTATTCAAGTAATTTTGCAGCATTGTCTTCAATGCTACCATTTGACCTCTTCAGAAATAGCAAAGACATAACGGACTGCCTACTTACTCAATGTTGAAATAATTATAGCGCTTCTATTTTGTATGTTAAGTGACTGAAGCCGATCTAAGTCTACAACACAAATTGTGAAATAGTCAACATCAAGAATATTTATTGTTTGATTCAAGTACGAAATAGAATAAGGCATCATCAACTTACTGCGACAAGTTTTGTTTTATATTGATCTATGCAATGAAATATGGGAGAATGCATCTTGTTTGGTTCGCTGTGGATGGAACGGCAAACTACATTTGCAAGGATATCAATTCTATAATATACAGTATATCTATAAGGATTTGACAATTCTCTTACTCCACAAACAGGCAAGTTTGTAAATTGACTGTTTTCTCCTTCTTAACTGTTGTATGTTCTGTACTACTTCTGGTTTTAGTCTTTTCTTAGATTCCAACTTAGAATTATTCAATCCATCTGAAGAATCTAGCTAGGACTGAGATTATATATTACAGTCCATTCGCGCAGTGGATGGATCTTGTTTTTATGGCCTTCTCATAGAAATTGAGATACTTATAATATGATCTCTGTTTATTCTTGGGAAGGGCATACTGTTGTGAAACTTGGAAAGGCTTTTTAAGATTATTTTAGTGTTGGTCTCCTAACTCTTGCTTGGATTAACTTCTATCTACATCGCTTTCAGGCACTCATTTATGATGTTGCTTTGATCCAACCAAAAAAGTATAATTAGAAATATCATATAACATATAAGGCGTTTTATATGGCAACATCAGATCTCAGGAAGGATCATCTATTTGTAAAAAGATTAGGGAAAGTAATACAGAAATGTTCAGATAAGATTTATGCTGACGAAGATAGTGATATTTTACTTGAAGATCTTGAGATAGTTTCAGTAGTTATGGAAGAACTTATTGATGCATTTCATCATGGCAAGGAGGAGAAAGCGTATTTCCCAAGTACTCAAAATAAGAATAGCTTTTCAGAAGATATTAGAAAGTTTTTGATAGAACATGAACTTGGAAGAAGAATAGCAGGAATGTTCAAGAGAGAGTTGTTAAATTGGAGGAAATGTATCATTGAAGGGAAACAGATTGACTCAAAAGAACCTATAGCTAGGTTTCTTAAATCATATGCCGTTTTTATTACAGACCATCTAGAAAAGGAAGACAAATTCTTTGATATCATAGAAAGTAAAGATGTTATATCCATTGATGAAGATAAAGCGATAAGGAATCATTATGAGTTATGCAAAAATAAAAGTGGTGGACAGGCAAGAATAGAAGAACTCTTAAGGCTACTTGAGTATCTTGAACGCAGAGATTGGATGAAATAAGAGTATGTGAATGATAATATGTTAAATAAATCTTATTATAGTATAAATAGTTGATTATATTTGTACTTTATGAATTCGATGTATTTAAGTTCTATGTAACACAGTTTGAATGCGTTTCTTATAGAAAATATATATGCATAGAATAGCAGAATTTATGAAGATGTACAAAGAACCAATAGAAATCGACCTGTAATTCAAGAAATAGTGGCGCTTTTGTATCAATACTGAACTATTATCATAATTTTTAATTTGGGTATTAATACTTGTTGAAGTCAGAAATTGGAAATGACTACGAAATTGTGAAAATAAGGTATTTGGCAATAGCAGGCCTAAAGTGAAGTAATGTTAATAAATTATGAATACTCTTATCACTAAATTTAGAAACCTAAACTTTATTTGAAATTATAATGCAATTTGTGTACCCGAATTTCAATATCAATAATATCATTTACATAAGAGAAAATATATTATTTGACATCATTAATTAATGTCGTTAGCAAGTAACAATGTACATGTTTTAGTTGCTGGTGGTGGATATGCTGGTATTCAAACTGCCCTGGGATTGGAACAACTACTTAAAAAAAAGAATGATCCAATGATTCAGTTAGTTGATAAAAACATATATCATACATTACTACCAAGTCTGCCAGAAATCATATCTAAACGTGGATTCTCAATTATTTATTACAAAGATATTATCCGGGGTAAAAAAATTGATTTTATTCAAACTAATATCGTTGATATGGATCTAGATAAAAAATTGGTTTATACTGTTAATCCTTCATATCGGCTAGAATATGATTTCTTAGTTCTATCATTGGGTAGCAGACCATTCTTGCCTAATATCCCTGGACTTCGAGAATATTCATTTCAATTCAATAGTGTAGAAAATGCAAAAAGGATCGCCGAAAAACTGTCATCAAAAGATATGATTGATCCAGTAGAAAATACAAACATAATCATCGGAGGCGGGGGAGCGACTGGAGTTGAAGTTGCTGGTGAAATTGCATCTTTAATTAAAAAG
Organism: Nitrososphaerales archaeon; assembly: GCA_029237515.1. GTDB lineage: Archaea > Thermoproteota > Nitrososphaeria > Nitrososphaerales > Nitrososphaeraceae > TH5896. The sequence continues at coordinate 7,101 of JARBAV010000185.1, read as the reverse complement.
AGGAATCGACTAGCTTGTAACATTAAAGTTATACTAATATCATCAGACTTATTAGTTGGTTTTCCTGCTCGTACCAAAAATTGGGTACGAGCATATCTTGAGGCCTTAGATGTTGATTTATTACTAGGCGACGAGTACTACATCACGGAAGTCAAACCAGATCTGGTATGCCTAAAGAATGGTAGGACTATAAAAACTACAATGCTAATTTGGGCAGGAGGCGTCACTGCTCTACCTCTTCCTCAACAAATTGGACTCAAAACAGGTTACAACGGAAGAGTAGTAGTCAATAAATTTCTGCAAGCAGAGGGACGAAAGAATGTCTTCGTATTAGGTGATGCTGCGCTTATAATTAACAATAAAGGATATCCAGTACCAACAACAGCATATTTTGCAGAACAACATGGAAAAATTGCTGCACAAAATATTTATTCTATGATAAAAGAACAAGGGCGTACCATGAAAGAGTACAATATTAAAAACCTTTGGCTAGATGATTTCGCAATTTCAATAGGATCCGATTTAGCAGTTTCAAGGATAAGAGGACTAGATCTATATGGGTATTCTGCAAGTAAAGTAAAGAAATTGATTAAAATGAAATATCTAAAAGATATTAAAAAGTAAGGATACTAGACTCCTAACTAGATCAAATTAAGATGAAAGCATGAAAACCTCTCTTAACTTTCCACTTTCTGTCTGAATTAATCTGTTAATCCGACTAATTCGTAATTTCTAATAATATAACTCCAATACTTATAGTTAATTTATTATAGATGCAGATAATTGTGATGTTTATGATGTTGAATAGCTATCTAAAATTTTAGTTCGAACTAGAATCCATAATTGAAATCTAATTTACCGATTCAATACGAAATGTTTCATTTTTATTTTAATACATATACTGAAATTACCTCTATAATCTGATGATAAAGATTATTACTGAAATTATGTATGAAATAAATAGATGCAAATATTAACTAGAACTATTTTTTTAAGATCCGAAGGTGAAGGAGATATAATTGATATCACTCCAGAAACTTCTAAGATACTTAGTCAGTCAAAACTTAAAGATGGCATCGTTACTATTTTTATATCGGGTTCAACTGCTGCTGTAACAACAATAGAATATGAACCAGGATTAAGACAAGATTTTCCTAATATGCTGTCTAGAATAGTGCCTGAAAACATTGAATATCAGCATGAAAATATGTGGCATGACGGTAATGGACACTCTCATGTAAAAGCATCTTTGATTGGTCCAAGTCTGAGTATTCCATTCAATGACGGTACTTTAATGTTAGGAACTTGGCAACAAATAGTCGTTTTGGAGATGGATATTAACAAAAGAGAACGAAATGTGATACTTCAGATAATGGGGGAATAATGTCTTTTCAAAAAAACTATCAGGATAAAATAGCATATCTATCAACTTTAAAATCACGATGGCTACAGTAATTAATGCTCTTTCTAAATGTTGTTCGAAATAACTCGTCTTTATAATATCTAATAGTCTAATTTTGGGGGGTTGTAGTCTGGTTTTCTTAATCAAGTAATTAGAAATTGATTTAGGAAAGTAGACAGTCTGGCGCCTGCCAGTAATATAATCAATGAATGAAACAATATTTTTATGCTGTTATATAAATTGCTAGTATAATGTTTGATACAATACTTGCGAGATGAGTACATTCCGCGCATAATACACACCCCTATAGGTTTGCCGCACAATGTGTAAACATCCCTGTAAATAGATTGATGCAGTGTTTCACCGTGAAACTCACTTCTATTCAGATGCAATATATGTTAACTTATTTTACTACTACAATAAAACTAATTTATCTAACACGGTTAAATTATCAAATATTGACCAACAATGATTTAATACGGAAAGAAATTCTTTTAGCTCTCGACCTCCTGCTGTTACAATAATAGCAATTCTGGTTATTATCACTGGCATAGTTGCTATCACTGGCGGACTTGTTCTTTTGGGCGTTGCGGCGCTTGTTCCTGAATTAAGTATAATATTTATTTCGATAGGTGGTGTTCTAGTAGCAATAGGGATCGGATATCTGGCTGTTAGTTATGGCTTGTTTAAAGGTAAAGGATGGGCCTGGTCAATTACATTAATTCTATCTTATATAGGAATTGTAATTGCTATTATCTCAATTTTGAGCGGAAACTTCGTACCAATAATAAACCTGGCAATTAATATAGCAATTGTGTACTTTTTGTATAGACCTCAAGTTAAAGCATTTTTCGGAAAACCGCCTAGCGCAAAAATCTAGTCTTATCATGTAAGCCAATTTTCGCCGACTCACTACCTTATTTATACAAGTCCAATCTGATTGGAACTAGAATAAATAATTAATTTATTTATGTGTCATTTTCAGCGGCTAGGTAGGATTGATTTTGGATCAGGATTATAATGGGTCATTGACTAAACAAGATAAATTATTGTTCTTCGTAAGCAAAGTTCATGGTTACCCCTAAGATATTGACTAGAAAATGTACAGAGTGCCGTGATGGAATGATGGAGGGCGAACTTCAAGCCATACCAAATGAAATACCATTATCGTCATACCAAAAAATAGTTCCGTTTAACTATATGCCAGAAATCATGAAGAAACATCATTTCTACAAAATATTTATTTGCAACAACTGCGGTTATCTGAAGATATTTTTCAGCTAACTTCTTTAATCTGTCATCTATCAATATAGTATGGCTTCACCATATTTAACTAATATTAGGTTAAACAATTCCAATTCTCTTGTTTAGCCAATCACTTGATTGATCTCAACACAGTATCATATTCATTTATGGAACCCAAATCGTTTGAGAAAGAAATTAATTAAATTCCAGGATATCGAAGATGAAATCAGCGCTCAATGCTCATCTACAAAATAAAGATCGACTTCTTAATAGCCTAGTTTCATAACGATCTACAGAATCATATATCTTTTCCACATACTGGGAGTAATTGCAGCAAAAGCTGAAGTGCTGCTAGATGCCAAAGAGCTTGGGAGAATATGAGAAGATTTATCTGATGCCCATTCTATACCTAAATTTGATTATGCCAGAAGTCAGTAGAACATTCTATAGCCCAAAAGATGTTGATGTAGAGATTTCAGAGATTAAAGACGGAATATACAGAATTTCAGGGATGGTAGACATGTATGGAATCACTTTCAATCAGTTTTTAATTGACGATGAACAACCAATGCTAATTCATACGGGTCCAGTTGGAATGTACAAAAAAATAGAGGAAAAAGTAAAAGAAGTTATTCCGCTGCAAAAGCTGGCCTACGTATCGTTTTTACACTTCGAAAGTGATGAGTGGGGAGGAATGGCGTTTCTAGATTCTGCTGAAGCAAAATTAGTATGTAGCGATTTAAGTTCTAAGTTGAATCTAGCAGGATGGCGTGGTATGTCTGCAGACCATGCTTCTTTTTGGGACAATGAAACTTTAAACACTGGCAAAAGGCAGTTTAGATTTATTATGACTCCACATGTTCACCATTGGGACAGCATGATGATATATGAAGAGACTACAAAGTCGCTATTTCCATCTGACTTGTTTATTCAACCTGGTAATAACAAACCAGTCATATCCGAAGACTTGTCAGAAAGCATGATTGCTTTTTATCGAGCCATAGGAATATTTGCTAGTGAAGAACCAGTAAGACGTACTACAAGAAGACTAATAGATCTGTCTCCTAATATGGTATACCCCATGCATGGCTCATGTATTGATAGTTCCGCTTTTTCAAAGTATACAGATGCAATAATAAAAAATAATTTTGCTTATAATGGCATGTTGTTAGGTCAAAAGTTGGAAGACATAGGTTAATCATAAAAGATCATAATTTAGAGTGCAGACTTCAAAAACCGATCAAATTCAATTCAATCGGACTTGATAAGTCTATTAATATACAATTAGTTACTTTTGCTAATTATACACATGTAATAAGAAGCTATAACTCTTAGAAGAATACATTAATTAATCGAATTTTGAATGCAGCTCTATAATCTCGTTACATTGCGGGCTCTTCTTTTGGCTCTGATACACACAAATATTATGGAATGTTATCAAAAACCAATAGCTAAAACGATGGACAAATAATTGACCAAATCGGAGTGAGTAGCGGTTTTGCGGATGGTTAATTTGTCTATGACATTAACAATTACAAAATGATTGATTGTACCCTCATGATCAGAGTGTCTAAAATTGTACATCAACTGAAAGCTTTTTCTATTTCAACCTATTAACACGAATTTAATAGACTAATGCGCCAAATCAAGCTCCAACTAGCTACCGCATATTTGGGACTAGCCAGCGATAAGAAACTTTTCACACTTATGCTAGTCGTGATAGTTACCATCACGATTGATTCACAAATTGGTTATATTGCTGATTTTATACCTGAACAATTGTCATCAGGTACTGGGATCACTATATTCATCGCTATTGCGGCAATATTTGTTGTAACACAGCACCTTATTTTATGGTATGTCAAGCACCTAATCAAAGAAACCAAAGACAAAGTATCACATCTGAGGCTATTGCAATTAGGAGTATCTGTTGGACAGTATATACTTTTAGCTGTGATAGCTCTTATTATCCTGCAGATTTTATTAATACATGAATACAGCATCATAACTCTTTATGTCACTTATGCAATTAGTTATGGACTTTGGATCATAATTTTGGCTTTTTTGGCCGCGGCTTTTTTCTCTTGGTACAAACATTCCAATAAAGATATTATGATATTAATACTCGCCCTATCTATGATCGCATATGCAATTAATGGAATAGCTGGTCTGGCAGAATATTCTGATATGCTAATTCAGCAGAAGCCAATAGTAACATCTGAAGATATTGCGTATTTTCCGGACTTCAGTATTGAGTCAATCGGAAGCCAGATTGGATTGGTCAATCATGTAGCTTCTACAGCAGCATATATTCTCACTTGGATTGGAACTGTCAAGATGCTATATCCATATATCAAAAAATTGGGCAAGTTCAAGTTCTGGATCATTATGGGAGTAGCTATGGCATATTATCTTATTGAGTACCCTCTTTTTGTCTTAGGATACTTTACTCCATCGGAAGATACTGATGCGATGACGAATATTCTTATTTTTTCAACGGCTGCACTTCTGTCAGGAATCATATTTGGGGCAGCATTCTTATCCGTTGCAAGAACCCTACGAAAAGATAGTAGTCTCAGAAAACATATGATAATTGCAGCTTACGGATTTGTTCTTTTTTACATTGCAGGCTCTGCTAGTGCTGCTCAGGCAGCGTATCCACCTTATGGAATTGTTTCCGTCTCGTTTATCGGATTATCTTGCTATTTAATATACATAGGCTTATACTCTTCAGCAGTTACTGTATCTCAAGATACTACACTGCGACTCTCCATTAGAAAGTCTATAACTGATCAAACAAAGTTTTTGGATAGTATAGGATCAGCTCATATGGAACAAGAGTTACAATCAACTGTTTTAAAGATTGCAAAGAAGCATGCAGATGTATTAACTGAAAAGACTGGAGTTGAAGCTTCGATGACGGAGGGTGACATCAAAGAGTATATGGCAATGGTGATGGATGAAATCCATAAATCATGACATGCATCATATCCATTCTACTCATCTGTTGATTCTCCAATACTTCCGTTAGTCACTATCTTCTGAATGCCCGTATTTGTATAAAAAACAGCTGCATTCTAGCAAAATAAATGCTTTAACACTACCACCTGTTCCTGTAAAGAATGCAGCCGGATGAATCGCGAAGTATTACGGTGATAGCTGACCCTCGGCTAGTGGCATATTACAATGGAGACGCCGACCAGTGGCACATCACCATAAGGGATGTACCAAATAGGGCTTGGCAGAGCCGCATATATTCTATTTCATAGTATTATCATACTTTCAAATATTGTATTAAACCTAAAGTCGCGCATTTAAAGGCATTTGTAATCCACCTATAACAAGATCACTTACTTTTTATATTTTTATAGAATCGATCATTAAATTCCAATAATAGCGCATTTGTACGATCATCATTTTTTCTCATATAATAATAAAGTTCTTCAGTAGCTGCATGATAATCGATACCAATATTCTGCGCGATCTCTAAAGCAATCGCAGAAATCACCAGTTTGCGAAGAACAAGATCATGTCCATAGTTTATGAAATCGTATGATATCTCTTCTAGAAAGTTCTTAAAGTTTGATTCAATATGACGGTCTTTTGCATCACGATTTTTTAATGCAAATGAAATAGCCATATTCCTTCGTTTCATATGAATATTTTCTACCATTTCTATAAAAGAATCATTCAATTGTTGGTCATGAAAAAGGATCTGGGATAACAGATCGGAAGCGCGTGATTCACTTATTTGCATCTTATCAATTAAAGTGAATAAAACATGACATGCGGCACAGCTATCTTGTCTAACTTTAGAAGGATTATCACGTACATTTTGTATTTCTCCAAGAATTATTTCTTTAGCCTCTAGCTCATTTTCATTTTCGGGGTCCATTATTACTCGATCTTCTCATGCCTATTAATTAATAAATGATATATAGAAATATATTGTTAAGATCGCCATCTTTTTGTATTATGCTGTAACTGAAGAATAAAATGACGTGTTACATGTATTTTAATAAATCAACAAAAATGATTGCTAACAGAAAATTACTATATTTTGGAGCAGCAGCCTGTAGCGGGATCGCTGGGATCTTACATCTTATTGCTACAGAAGTGTTTCAGATTGCATACATTGGGATGACGGCTGTAATTATAGCTAAGGAAAGAGTCGGCAAACCTCAAATGATCAAAGAGAAGAGTTGAGCTTATTTTTTCTTTTGTATGTAGATTAAAAGACCAAGATCAATTAGCAGAAGTCAGGCCAATTAGTAGTTAGTCTAACTAAAAAAATTCGAGACAAACCGTAAGATCCTGGATCTAGAGAAACGAGTCGCGGAACTGGAGAAACAAGTATTGAAAGTAGAGACAAATATTCAGGATCTAGAGAAACGAATCATAGAATTTAAGAGGTAACAGCCTGAACCTGCAAAAGAAGACCTAGAATTTAAAGC
>JARBAV010000184.1 GCA_029237515.1 Nitrososphaerales archaeon | reverse complement strand
TTAATTTAATAAATTCTCTAAGATAATTTATTAAGCAATCTATCTCCCAGTCACTATAAATTGACAAAAAGATCTTCTAGATCAAGTTTACTATTGGAGGGTCGAAAATCCCACGAATGGGCAAAGACAAGGATGAGAATTATCGACCTCATAATTAAAGACTTTTCCATATCAAAGGCGTTACCATTGGAAGGAATAAAACTTGGAATATGCCTCCACATCACAAAGGAGACATCTGTGCTGGTCATGGCGCTAAAAGCACTGGGCGCGGAAATCGCATTATGTTCAGCGAATCCACTGTCAATACAAAATGACATTGCTTGCTTTCTAAAAGATCAAAAGATACGGATTTTTGCAACTAGAGGCGAATCCTATAAACAGTATCACGCCAACATGTTAAAGGTGATAGGGTTTAAACCTGAAATTGTTACTGATGACGGGGCCGAACTCCACCTAATGCTACACCGCTATTGGTCGAATAATATTATCGCAGGAACGGAGGAGACCACTAGCGGTGTGACAAGACTAAAAGAGTTGGAACTAGGTAGGAAACTTATGTACCCAATAATAGCCATAAACAATGCTCGAACCAAATTTTTGTTTGATAATCGTTATGGTACAGGGCAGAGCACTGTCGATGGACTAATGCGTACTACGTCTGTTTTCCTTCCTGGCAAACATGTGGTTGTATGTGGCTATGGATGGGTGGGGAAAGGAGTTGCATCCAGGTTACGTGGAATGGGAGCAATAGTTACGGTGACTGAAATTGATCCGATTAAAGCTCTAGAGGCACATATGGAAGGTTACAAAGTGTCTCGCTTGGCATCTGCATGCCAATACGGGGACATATTCATTACATGTACAGGAAGCTTCAGAATAATTAGAAAGGAACATATTGATAGAATGAAGGATGGAGTATTCCTTTGTAACGCAGGACATTTTGATTTTGAAATTGACATTGATTACATAAGATCGCAAGATCAGAAACCAAAGGAAATTAGACCAAACATTCAGCAGTACATTGTTAAAGGCAAGTGTGTCTACTTGCTTGCCTCAGGTCGTGTGATCAATTTAGTAGGCGCTGAAGGACACCCGCCAGAAGTAATGGCATTATCATTTGCGAATCAGATGCTCTCAATTGTCTATTTGGCAAAAAAAATGGGCTCACTTGAGACTAAAGTGTATGACGTTCCAGAACACATTGATCGTAGGATCTCAGAGTACGCATTGAACTCTTTTGGCATCGGTGTTGATCAATCCAATGGTAAATCTTTTTAAGTCAAATTAGATGTCGTTTGTCAAGGATAAGTTTAAAATCCAGACCCAAATCACGTTTGAATACTGGTTACAAAACAGCTCATGAAAAATTTGATCATTACGAGTGCATTACCATACGCGAATGGAGAAATACATCTAGGTCATATAGCGTCGACTTATTTACCGGCTGACATATTTACCCGATATTGGAGACACATGGAGACGAGTGTGTATCATCTCTGTGCTACCGATGACTTTGGTACACCTATCCTAATAAATGCCGAGAAAGAATCGGTTACCCCACAACAATATGTAAAGTCTTGGAGAGATAGCGATCTGAAAGACTTCAGATCCTTGAATATCTCCTTTGATTTCTTTTCCCAGACCAGCTCAGAAGAAAACATTCGGCTAACACAAGAGGTTTTCAACAAACTTTGCAAAAATGGACATATTTACGAGAAGGATATTGTTCAATTTTTTTGTGACTTTGACAAGAAGTTTCTGCCTGACAGATACGTGGTGGGAAAATGTCCCTTTTGCCTCTCCGAAAATCAATATTCTGATCTGTGTGAAAATTGTGGTAGAGTTCCAGACAAGATTCTGGAACCCAGATGTAGAATCTGTGGTAATGTTCCAGTTAAAAAGACAAGCACTCATTATTTTTTTAGACTTTCAACATTTGCAGAGAAACTAAGGGATTGGTTGACTACTAACCATAATCTTCAATCTGACGTCACAAGTTATGTTTTGAAATGGATCGATGAAGGGTTAGATGACTGGGACATAACTAGAGACTTGTCTTGGGGAGTGCCGATCCCAAGGAGGGAGGCCAAAGGTCAAGTTTTCTACGGATGGTTTGATAACCACATCTGCTATATCTCTAGTTTCCTCTCATTTCTAAAGGAGTCGGGAAATAGCAATGGGAAGCAATTATGGAATAATTCTGAGATTTTTCACTTCATTGGCAAGGACATTGTGTACCATCATTATCTTTTCCTACCAGCTATACGTATGGGAATTGGTTATGAATACAAACTTCCTGACTATATTCCCACAAGAGGTCATCTAATGCTTAACAATCGGAAAATATCAAAGAGTAGGGGTTGGTATATAGGTCTGAGGGATTTCTTGCAATTATTTCCTTCTGACTATGTGAGGTTTTATCTTGCTCGGGTAACTCCTTATTCTCAAACAGATATAAACTTCGATTGGGATGTATTCATTGAACGGATTAATAATGAACTCATCGCGAACGTTGGGAACTTTATCCATCGAACCCTATCCTTTATCAATTCGACTTTTGATGGTTTAGTTCCAAATCCATCAGTCTTCGATGACGATGATCTCTCAGTGGAGGATAGAATCTCGACTACTCCTGAGCTCGTTGGTACTGCAATATCAAATAACGAGATCGAAAAAGCGATGAAAGAGATACTCGATTTCAGCTCAAATCTAAACAGGTATTTTCAGAAAAAGAAACCTTGGAAGGAAAGAGAAACGGCTCAAAACACGCTCTATATTTCTGCAAGCGCCGTTAGAACACTTGCTATCTTACTGGACCCGTTTATCCCAGATTCTGCCGAAAGGATCTGGAATCAGCTTGGTCTTACTGGTAGCGTGCAGGACCAGAATTGGACCCGCGCGTCGAATATGGATATAAGGGCAGATCACAAGATCGGAGAAGTGCAACCTTTGTTTCAAAAGATTGATAAGAGTAAATTAAATCTCGACAAATGGAAGGTGGATTAGAGTTCGTCGATAGCACAAATCGCGGGTTAATGATCGGAAGATATCAACCGTTCCACTTGGGTCACCTAAGCCTTGCTGAACAAGTACTTTCTGAATGTGAAGAATTGGTTATAGCGCTCGGAAGTCCGGAAGCTAGTTTTACATTTAGTGACCCCTTTACCGCAGGAGAAAGAATTACTATGGTACACGAGAGCTTGAAAAAACGTGGGCTACAGCTGTCTAGTTGCTACATAATTCCTGTACCTAACAGTGATAACAACTACACATGGTTTGAGAGAATTAGGTCCATGATTCCAAAAATCAAGACTGTATATTCAGGCAATCAGTTTGTTCAACTCCTCTTGCCGGAGACTGTGAACGTCAAATCTCCCTCTTTTGTAAAGTACAAGATTTTCAATGGAACTCGAATCAGAAATCTAATAGTTCGGAATGGCAATTGGCAAGACCTCGTTCCAACGCCCGTAGCATTGTTTATAAAGGAAATTGACGGCGTTTCACGCCTAAGAAGATTGAAAAAGACTCAAGAAGAACAACAGCGTGTATTGGCTACTTCTGGCTTAAAGAATAGCATTTAAGTGGAAGTTGTCAACGC
>JARBAV010000183.1 GCA_029237515.1 Nitrososphaerales archaeon | reverse complement strand
TTTCTATACGTCTTTTGCTGGCATTAAGATGACGTTCGTCAATAGTGTCCTTTGCTGCAAGGATAATCACTGAGCCAGAAGATCGCCTTCCAGTTCTTCCTCTTCTCTGAATATATCTAATTTCGCTAGGTATAGGTTCATAAAATATAACAAGATCCACTTCAGGAATATCGAGACCTTCTTCAGCTATTGAAGTTGCTACTAGTACGGAGAACTCACCTCTTCTAAAGGCTTCTAACATTTGAGCTTGTTCTTCCTGTTTCATTCCAATATCGCCTTCTTTTTTCGCTTGACCAACAAATCTAGATGCTGTTATATTATTACTATTTAGAATATCGACTATGTGTCTTGCAGTATCACGATATTGAGTAAAAATAATAGCTCCCATAGTATCATTATACTCAGTAGGAATGGTAGTATTGATAATAGAATTACTATGATCGAACTTCTTAACTTTATGATTCTTGTTATTAATATTATTATCATCATTATCATCGGTTTGGACAAGAGATTGTTGATGTTGTTTCACAAATTGCTCCTGCATTTTTCCTCTTAGGATTTCTATTAAATATTTGACTTTTGGATGCTCTATTTTTAAAGTATTAATAAGCGTTCTAATCTCCTTTATTCTAGGATCATTTATTAATGATTTTTGAGTCTTGCCACTTCTTCTGCCTCTTATATTATTGCTGTTACTGCTAAAGGTATTACTATCCTTTTCAATTCTATCTAGAAAAGCCCTCAATGAAGCAGCACCTTGACTCTCTATAAGCTCCACGCAGTACAAAAGAGTAAGGGCTAGTGATTGTTGCATCAAAGCAAAATAAAGTGAAGCCCTTGTCTCCTCTTGAGACAATTCTAAATTATACCGAATTTCAGCACCAATATCAATTAGGTCTCGTTTAAAAATCCATCGAATACCCCCTCTTTTCCTAAGAAATTCATGTTGAAAGAGCCATCTCAGCTTATCATTAAGCATATCTTTGAGAATCGAACGAATATAATAATATTCTGAATTCAAGCTCACCCATTGCCAGTTAACATTTATAGAATTGATGTACGGTTTTACATCCATATCTTCTTCTGTTCTATATTCTATATGCTCAATGAATAGATTTTTACATACATCATGGATTCTTTTTACGTCAGAACCAGGACTAGCAGTCATAGCCAAGATCACTGGGTGTTCTGACTGATTGACGTACTGACTGGCTATTGTAGTATATGCATAATCTTTTACAGCTCTATGTGCCTCATCAATGACTAATAAACTAAAGTCATTCAAACTCAATCTATTATCCTGTAGATCATTCCTTACTACTTCTGGAGTAGCGAATACAAGCCTAATACCTCTATTATTCCATATTGCTGTTCTCGGTAACGGAGGAGTTTTGCCCGTAATTTCGGCTATTTTATCTTGCGATAGTTTTAATACTGAAAAGAAAGATTTCATATGTTGCAGTACAAGTGGTCTAGTGGGAGCTACTACCATGACCCTTTTACGTCTATAAGTATAGAGTGTACGTGCAGTTAACATTATTGCTATAATTGTCTTGCCAAGCGCAGTTGGAAGAATTACGAGTGCGTTCTTATCGAAGGCAGACTCAGCAATATTTTTTTGGTACGCTCTGGACTCAATAGATCTCTCATAAATAAGCGGATGAATAATGTAATGAGAATCAGGATGCTGGCCATGAATAATCATATCACTGGATCCTTTCCTTATAACGAATGTCTAGTTATACATTGCTTTACTTGTAGGTGATTAGCTTTAGGTTATCAAGTAGCCGGTGATATTTTATACATTCTGGAGCCTGGCTATACGCAATGGGCAGATAGGGGGATAGCGAAGCCTCACCTATCTACCCATTATCCAATGTCCCATACTATTTGCATCTGATATCAAGCTATGCATAACTTTATGGATGTGCTAAATCAACCCAAGCACATGGCTATCTACTGATAAATACTTGAAGATTAGGGGGGGCTGGATGTATGATGGTGTAGATAGACATACAGTTTTAGGAGCTACTGCAGATCCTAATGTACCAGGAGTAGGCTTTAGATACGATACAGATGGCTGTTGGTTGGTTTATACCCAATCCTACTGGAATACCCGGTGTTTTTGAAGTGTATTGTCCTGATGAGATTAAAGAATGTGTAACATTGCAAGCTCAGTATATCTATGATGCATATGGTAAATTTCCGGCTACTATACCTAGCGTCTTTTTGCTAACTTGTTTACAAGCGCAACACATAGATCTAGATTTTTATGATCATTATCTCAAGCTAGGATCTTACCTGAGTACACACACAAATCACATGAGAAAGCGGCACTATAGCGGTACGGGCTGAGATCGATGGAATAGTGCTAATATCTAACGTCTTCTAGCAGCAATCGTATGTGTTTGCTCTATATACCATCTTATATTGTCTTTAAACTTCGACCACCAATCAAGGAATGCATCACTAGATTCTGATTCAAATAGCAAGAATCCATTGTATTCTGTTCCCCAAGCGTGATTATATTCGCCAGCTAGTTCTATTCCCGATGGTAAATTGTTTCTTAGATCATTCCACTCAGATTTCGCTTTAGCCGCTTCATCACTATTCATGCTCTTGAATCTATAAAAAACCAGAAATGTGGTTGCAGCCATAAGTGAATATAGTATCTGACATTATTATGCGTTCTGATTGCAACGTAGAGAATCATATGCAACAATATGTAATCTTCGTATTCCTTACTAATAACCTAAAATGGCAGCCTGCAGTTCTATTGAACCAGAAAGACAATTCGTATATCGGGTAGAAATATCTTCATCTATAAATAAAAATAGTGACATCTACCAAGCATATTAATTACACCAACTATCATCCAGAATAAATTTGAATAGCTAAGAAACTAATATTGTGAAAATTAACGGTTCACAGTATTCTATTTATTGGGTTCATGCAGAAACGATTCTGATTTACAAAATTGAATGCATAGTGTTTCAATTTTCCTCTTGTTGTTTTGCACATAATTCTGTGTTATATAGTCACAAGTATCATTGCTTGACTTCGAAACAATATGAAATAGAAGTACTATCTAACTGACTAAGATGTCCAAAGGATTCGGATATAATTTCCATTCCATATCGCAGCCTATTACTTGCCATTATAACAATATTCAAAAAAGGTTCAATTTCAGATCTTCCTTTCAACAGCGTTTTACCTTTACCAACATTACCATTGGACAAATGACTTCTGCCAGCTGTCAGCGTATCGCCAATACGAACTGATAATTCTAACGAAAGTATCCTATGAAAAACCGATTAGCTCGATCTTCTAGTTATCATCGTGTCATCTCTAAAGTGATTGGAAGGAAATATCCTATTTAGACATTTCAGAAGAAGAAGCTCGAGAAGGAATGAAAGAGATGGGTATGAATGACTGGCTTATCGATGTCATCGTGTATGCATAGCAGAATCGGAATACAAGCAAACGGTCAAATTATCCCCCTCTCTTTCAATCTCCCTATTCCAAACTAATCGGAAGCCATATCATAGTCCCAATCCGCTAAAGGCTCAAGCGTAATTGTCTATCAATCATGCTCGTTTTAAGTGTTTGATATAAGGCATAATAGATCATGAATGGTCGGCCAGTGAACCGTGTACTCAAAACACACCAACCAAATCCATGTAGTAAAAAACTTTACACTATCTCAATTTTTTAACAGGTTTGTGTATAACTACAATTGGCAAGTAAGCTATGGAGTAAGTGGTTCCTTCTTACTCATTGTCGGCATTCATGCATTGTTTAGTCTACAGACTAGACCAAAATGATAGGTTAGGTCATAGTGTTGCCCGTCCTACGTTTAGCCTTACGTAGGACAAGCCTAACCTATTTGCAAAGAATATTTTAATAATTGTATTGAACATTTTACTTCTAATAAATGAGATTTTTAATACGTGCAAAGATTCCCACAGAGGCAGGAAATAAAATGGTACAGGATCCAAACTTCTTGAAAAAACTAGAAGAGTATATAAACAAAGTCAAGGCTGAAGCAACCTATTTCTTTGAAGCTGATGGCAATAGGGTGGCCGCATTTATTGTTGATATACAGAACGCAAACCAAATACCAGTCATAATTGAACCACTGTTTAGTGGAATGGATGCTCATGTAGAGTTGCATCCGGTAATGAGCCTCGATGACCTAAAGAAAGGAATGCCACAAGCCATAGTTGAAGCAAATTCCTACCGTTACTGAAACATAATCTTTCTATAAATCTGGTCATCATTTCAATTATTCCGAAATAACTAAACTAAATATTATATTTATTAGCCGCACAAAAAGCGTTTTGGAGGCCAGATGAATTCGATTCAAAGATGCTAATGAACATTATGAATGTTACCAGGTTTCAGATTGCAGATTTGGTAAGCAGTTTGTATATATTTATGATGATGATAATTATCTTAGATCCAAAAATTCATGTACCTTCTCCATAAGTAAACTCAATAGAAGCCCAAATGAACTACTGATAAAGGTTAGACTTCTTTTGTTTTGTGTTAAAAAGCGATCTTGTGATATTCTTCCTGAAATAAGAATGTCTATTATTGATAAAGTACCGAATACCGAGCCCTTTAGTCGAGTAACTTTTAAGCTAAACCTTTTATCTAACCAATATTACTGTTTTTTAATGGTAAACACAATTTTAGCCATTATTGCCTTGTTGGCTCTAATAGGAGTAGGATTAGCTGTATCAAACATACCCACCATAAGTGCTACGTCTACCAATGCTACGTCTACCAATGCTACGTCTACTAATGTAAGTCAACAAATAGTTGACCAGCCACATTTTAAGGCAGAACTACGAGGAATTCAGCAATTTAGTCCAAATACGAATGCAAGTGGCGAAGCATACTTTAGAGTTCTAGATGACGAAAACATTGGCTATGTTGTAGATGTTAGCAATATTAGTTCAGTTAGTAGTGCATTTATAACATATTGGGATGGTGCATTCCCAGACAAAACGATTGTACCTTTGCGATTAGCGTCTCTTGAAGGCATAGCTTCTCCTGGTGAAGTAGCAAGTGGGACAGCCGAGGGAACTTTTGGGGTAGCTGACTTCTCGGAGAGAGGACCTGTAGATCGTTCAATAAGTGATTTTGTTAAGCATGTGCTTGATGGGAATGTATACCTAAAAATTTCAACTGTGCAAACTCCTTCTGGCGAGATAGCTGGACAATTGGAATCACAGGTAGAGTAGGAAATATTCCCTCTATCAACACCAATTTTTTCTTATGGTTACGACCTAGCTTCTAATATACATTTAGTGTACCAAAAAATTACAATGTTTTAGTTCTGATAGAATTTCTATGTGACTATCGGCAGTTCATTAAACACAAGGTAACTTTCTTTGACTATCTCATATCTATTACGCTTAACGCTGGAATCCATGAAGAAACCTGTATTTTTCATTTCCCATGATCCCAGGTAGCGTAAAACCTTGGTGAAATTTCCAAGAGTACAGCAGATCCGTCTCTAATACTGTCTATGATA
>JARBAV010000182.1 GCA_029237515.1 Nitrososphaerales archaeon | reverse complement strand
TGGAAATTGTACTGAACCGTTTGCTGCTTTATATTGAGATAATTCTTTCTTGAATGCTTCAATGCCCGATGGTGTCGGATAAAATCCGATATGATTTTTGAATGCTGCGAAATGCACTAAATTTTTGTCATTTAGTTTGAAAGTGGGAATTTGATAGCTAATCGCTTCCACTGCTCCGGGCGCCGCTTTCCGTATTGTTTCTCTCGTTTTTTCAAGAATACTTTGAACATCTTTCGTAAAGGTCTCGATGTATTCATCTATCGTTTTGTATTGTTTTTTGTGTGTACGCATATGTACTTCCCTTCGACAAATTTTTTAAAGTTATTGAGAATAGCTTTCCGGCCCGCTCGCTGCATCTCTTCCAGATTTAACTTTTCGGGCTCGAATGATTCGATGATTCGGACACATTTGGAAGTCGGGCAAATTCTACTTTGAAGCACAACAGGCAGAAGCCAGAGCAGTCGGAGAGCAGCACAACAGGAAATGGATAACAAGCTAACATACTCGGTATCGGAGTTACTTAGCAGAACCACAACTGATTATATTAACCAAAAGCGGCGTTGTTTGGATCGATTTGATCTAGTTAAAACAGTCTCAGTACAATCTGAAATGAAATCACTATTTGATCTTCATTCATATAGATCATGTAAACAAAATGATCATAATAGGATTCAATTTAATATATTCCCTCAATAGGAATGACAGCACATGATGAAAAAAGAGAATCGTGATCTAGTCAATGGCCTGCTTCCCTGCTAATGGATTCATACACATTTTTCAAATGTCCAAAATGTATGGCAGATAACATTGAGGTCATTCCAGTCGGCGATTATGAGAATTACAGCTTTAATATTAATAAAATTAGAAGGATTGGGTTGAATTTAGTGATGACAAAACTATGTCTAGATAAGTAATATATTATATATACAACTACTATTTCACTATAGATTAGTTATAATAGTTATCAATCAAATAAAAAGTCATGGAAATAGAAATTGAAATGACTACTGAATTGACTGATGTGTCAGAGATCATGCAAAAAGTTACACAGGTAGTTAATTCTGCAAAAGATCAGGGATTTAACATTAAAGAATTAGAGATTGAATCAGTAGATGATGACGATGATGACTAACTCTTGTTCAACTATACCACATAATGAGACTCTAGAGGAGTGCAAAAGCTTTGAAAGATATTTAACTACTCTATTAACTTTGTTCCTGAAAGCATAAAAGATCTGATAGCTGATACCTGCTATGGGTTCAACTGTTTGCGTACGATGCGGAGCAACTCTTATACCACATTCGTATTGTGATGTCTGTCAAGATGTATTACGCTTCGTATGCTCATCTTGTTCAATATATACCGATGAAAGAATTCATACATATTGCCGCAGTACTCGAATTCAAAATAACTATAATATACGAAAATTGGTGCAAATCCCAAATTCTTCTCAGATAGTTTTGAATGATCGCTATAGTTACATACAAAACCAACTCAGTGATGAGATAAAATATAATTCACTTAACTTATTGACATCGTATTGGGACAGTATATTTGAATCTATCAAACTGGTCAATAGATACTGGAGAAGAATATTTAACATTGGTATCTCTAGTTCTTAGATAGCCTGACATATGGAATCTATTGTCTTTTATCATTCCCAGAGAATTTAACATGCTTCATGGAAATGAGGCAAAGTACTCTGGTCTTTTGTGCAGTGTTTTTCGAACCAATAATTCATCCATTTTGATATATAGATCAAGAGCATGAAATCCCCTCTGCGTAATTCTAAATCTCTTTTCTTCTTTTTTATAACCAATAAGCCCCTGCTGAATCAAGAAAGTCAGGTATTTTTTCAGGTGAAAATGTGAAATATAAGTTTTGAACAGAATTTCATTCATGGTTATTCCGTGGGTATTGATAGCCTTGAGAATATCCGAAAGTATTTCGTGTTTGGATCGATTTGAACTATTCAAGTTCTATCCCATTCAAATCTGTAAATGAATTGTCCAATTTATTCCGTTGATCGTCACTATTTAGGAGTAACATATGTAGTACTGCTTAGTAGTGGCATATATAATACTTTATGAAAGATATTTTGACGGTATTTACAAAAAGAGCCGGATCTCAGATGATTTGATTAAAATATATTGAATTAATAATATAAAATATGAGATACAAGTATAATTTTAAACACTTATCATTTGTCAGAATAGTCAAAGATGCTATTGCGTCCCATCTCATCAGCCAGGGGTTTAATGGGCCCTCATTGTAAAGAAGTTATTAAAGTTCACATGAGCCGATTATCAGTTAGCTAATCTGTTCCCCAAGGATTGTCTATGATAACACGCCATGTACCATCGGGCTGTTGACGCAGGACATCAGTAGCTGTTGAAGCAAGATTAACAGGATTACCATCAGGTCCAGTCCCACTGAATGACCATTCACTTATTACAAGTGCAAGATTACTTGTCTGAAATACTCTCTTTATCTTGGATTCTAGCTTACCCCGCATATCAACAAATCCTTGCAGACTTTGACGTATGCCTTCTCTACCCTTAATGAATTGTCCTGGTTGGGAGACAAAACATGCATCAGATTCATAAAGCATCATCAAAGAATCTAGTTTCCCTGAATTGATACATTCGGCTACAGAACGAAGTACTTCTTCAGGTGTGACTTTGGACATTTGATAGTATTTAGGTAAGGACATATACCATAAGTTCGTTTCTTTGAGTGTAGATTATAGTTATCTACTTTCTTTCCATAAAAGAACCAATAAGTTTCACAAACGCCTCTGAATTAGAGTTTGCCTTTTGTGTTATTCCATGCTTATGCTACTACGGTTTTAATTCAGCGCTACCAGAAAGAACAGAGAATGCTCTACACCATATCAAGACCGTATCATATTTTGATAGATCTGTTCCAGCAGGTATTAGATAGTTTTGATTGCCAATATTGGCCTTTAATTTGCCTAAGCTCACAAAGTCAGATGCACTCTTATCTATTGAGAGATATACATAAAGATCTGGTCCATTAGTAACTACTAAATCCTCCAATCTAAGTACATTATTTCCATCCTCTGTAGGAATAACTTTCGCAATGCCTTGTGCATCATGTATGCCATCTCCAACTCCAACAAACGAACCAGTTAATAACAAATCACTAGTTTCTTTTCCTGTTTGCGAAGTCTGCTGTTCTGATAAGGACTCACAGCTTAGAGAACATATCATTCACATAATGTATCATATTTGTTACCATACTATTTACCAATGCAAATGACAATATATTGAATAAACAGTAGCAGGCATAGCTATAAAAAGTAGCAATATAATCAACGCAGCCATACAGTTGTACCCATGATATTTCTTTTAATCGACAAC
>JARBAV010000021.1 GCA_029237515.1 Nitrososphaerales archaeon | reverse complement strand
TACCTTAGTTAGCAATCTCCTTCCTGTCAAGTTCGTAGTAATCCTCTTTCCATTTCTCTGCCTCCTCATGAATCCACATCTTATTCTCCTTGACCCAGAGAGGCGGCTCCTGGCGATGAAAAAATGATTCGGATTAGGAATTGCGACTGGGTAACCGCTAATATATCCACACCATAACTAAGAGGACATAACAGTAAGCCCGGCTATAATATGGTTCATCTATTAAGTTTGATCTATTGTAATTGTTCCTATCATTGTAGGATGAATCTGACAGAAATAAGCTAAGTCGGTACCGGCAAGCGATTCATTGCTGAAGTCGTGTGAAAATTTTTCACCAGGTGATAACGCTTTGGAATCGAATTCATTTGCCACATTTGGATCATCAGGACCTGTACCAGAGGTTACCGTATGAAATTGAGAATCTCCATTAGTCCAGGTCACGTTCTGTCCCAACCTGACATTTGCGGAATCAGGTGAAAATGCTTTATTTCCTAAGGATGCTGCTCCTTTAGCAATTGTAACCTCAGTCGTACTCGTTGTCAAATTCTGTGCTTGTGAGTTCAAGCCATTCGAGTCAGTTACATCATCCGAACTGTTTTGTGCCCTAACAACAGGTTCCTCAGCCAGAGTCGTAAAAGATATTCCCGTGAGCAATATGATTGTCAGTAGGACCAATCTGAGTGTATTCAACATCTGCTGTGCGATAAACATCTGTGAGTGTATGAAATTAACATAAATTAAAAAACTTTACTTGATGTAAGGACAATATTTCTCACGGCTATATTATAATAACGAAGCAGCTATACGTGAAATCGGTCGAACTGACCACTGAATCGAATGTATTCAGTATGAAATTATGCTTGATATTAGGAAAGACCAATAAATTCAAACTAGAGTAGTTTGGTTTATAATACATTTGGAGACACGAATATGAATGAAAGTAGTGGGGAAGAGACTGGAGAAGAGAATTCAAGCGGAGAAAATTCAAACGTAAAAAATAAGGGTGAATACTTTGAATGGATATGTAGTAGATGCAAGTGGGGAGCAAGAGGGTATGATAAAATTGCTATTGTGAATATTAGTAGAAGGCACAATGAAATTGGTTGTAGACAGTTTGCCTCTGAAGTCGAGTCAAAAGGCCTAAGGATAGACAATTAAATATTCAGATTATTCTTGACAAATTATCTTAGTTTCAAAATACAAATTAATGAAATTAGAATTGACATATCCAGAATTGAAGAGATAGGATTTAGTTAGATCGTCTTTGGATCTAACTTCATACAGATAGGTCAAAATATAGACAACACAATTAGTATAACAAATCAACTTTTAATGCTTGCTAGACAAAATGGAAGTGAACTACCCTCCCTTGCCACTACTCATTTTCCATGTGAATACTTTTTCAGGACAGACCCTTATACACAACTGACCCACACTTACCGCCTGGTATTGGGGATATTTTTCTAACAGCAAGCTTTGAGCATTTTGTAGCAAGTATTGAGATTTGCGGCTGAGGGTACTGCTGCTGTTCATTTCTTGCTGGTGCAGGTGTGGTTGCTCCAGTTTTCTGTCCGCTTTAGGATTCCTTTTTCCTCTTATATCGTCATATTCATCAGTGAGTTCTCCAATCAAAGATCCCTTGCCTTGAATCATTACGAAGAATAATCTTGACCAGTCTTCATTGTACTCATCTACAAGTAACGCAACATTCGGATTCTTTTGAATATTCCTTATTCGTCGTAGTCGTCCAGGATCAGTATTTCTTTTAGGCTTTCTATCGATGGGAATATAATAGGAGTTGCCATCAAATACAAAGACGACAGGCACGATATGAGGCTTGGCTTCTTCATAATCGATGGTGGCTAGTCGGGCCACTCTCGCATCATTTACCAAGGACTGAATATAATTGCTTTCACTATTGTCTACCACAAGCATAGAATGCAAGTCTTGACATAATAGTATACTTCTTAATGCTGTTTCATAAATTAGTACTAGCACTAACAGACATCTCCTCCTCTTCAGTGTAATCGAGGTTTAAGTTCTTTATTTTGCTGTGCTAATATCAGTAAATAGGCTATACATTTTTCCACTACTTTCATCCACGTAAGTCCATGAGCTTGGTCTTACTTTCAATATCTTAAATTTCGAGCGTTCTTTCCTGTCAGTTAGTTTTCTATAGACTGATTGACCGATAACTATTCTGTTTGGATTAGCAAGAGATGTCATTTTTACTGCCATATTTATTGTATGACCCAATATATCATAATGTGGTTCCTTGACTAACCTGTCATGATCACATTTGTGGACGTCGAAACCGTATTGTATTATCGCGTTTTCTCCCAGATCGATCCCTATTCGAACGCCTAATTCAGGATAATCAAACTGATTAAGTATGGGGTTTATTCCTTGTAGAATGATTCTCACCATTGATCTTCCGCAATCTATTGCGTTAATGCATGAAAGGTAGTAGTTGTCTTCATTCATCTCTAAATTGCCCAAGGAGGAACTATTTTCATTGTTAGTATTGAATTTCTCATCGAAACCGTCTTTAATATCGGGCAGATTGTAGTCATTGGTAGATTGCAACGTCCCACCTGGAACAAAAAAACCTATTACTGCATCGCCAATATACTTTAAGACGTATCCACCGTACATATTTACTAATATTGACATTTCATGTGTAAAGGCTTGCATTATTTTTGTTAGTCTATCTAAAGGAACACTCATTGATAACCTTGTGGAGCCGACTAAATCTACATGCAAAATTACCATTGGAACTTTAGACTTCGCTAGTTTTTTCAGAATGCCTTTAGTTTCTTCTGTTGAGATTGTAAATTCGGGTTCGGATTTCAGAGCTTTCCAGATTCTTGTTTCGGCATTCTTAATTGCCTGCTCGATGTCTACTACTGCATCCAGATAAAATGTAGAACCTAGTGAAGGGTTATTAGAAACCTGTTCCTCCAATAAGACACGTTTCTTTTCTTCCTGCCTTTTTATATCTTGTATTAATTGATCGACTTCATTCTTGTCAATATCGACTTGATCTGCAATCGTTTCTGACGGGATTCCAGAGTTAAACAAATTCAGAATGGTTTGTAGCTGTTGCTCTACTTGTCTGTGTATATAATTTTTTTTGTCATTATCTTTATCCTCTGGTGGCTCTCCGGAGATGGTCATATTATCATATCATTGTAGAAATAAATGACATTACTTATTACTATTCTCTTCATTTCTAGACTAACTTTTTCAATTCAAGCCACCGTGTAAACTCGCACAATTTATCTGGGCAACGATTTTGTTAGCAGTGTAACCTCAAATAATAGTTCCTTCGGTTCAATAGTCGTGATAGAATGTGAAAAATCGTGAATTACCGTCTTCTAGCTGCAATCGTATGTGTTTGTTCAACGTACCATCTAACTTTGTCCTTAAATCCCGACCACCAATCAAGAAATGCATCGCTACTCTCCGATTCAATTAGTAAAAATCCATTATATTCAGTCCCCCACGCATGATCATATTCACCTATCAATTCTATACCGTCAGGCAAGCCATTCCTCAATTCACGCCATTCAGTTCTAGCCTTCGCTGCCTCTTCTTTATTCATGCTCTTGAAGCGATAAAAGACCAAGAAAGTGGTTGCTGCCATTTATATACGATGACCGAGCTGATAATATTAATACGTTTTGCAAGTTCAATTATTATTTTATCCCTTCTTCATTCTTTTCACTTGTTAATTGATCCTCTGTGAGTACTAGATCTTGTATCCTCTCTAGGGTTCAATGTGTCCCTTTGCAGGGAGTCAGCTGGCTTCTCTTCACCTATCTTTTGTGAGATCTGATCGGAGGTATCAGAGAAGGAATGGATAAGACCGGCAGTAGGCTGATCGGTGAGTATTAGGTAAAATTAGGATAATTCGATGGCGTAATAGAAGTAGCAGTAGCAGAAGTCGAGCTCATGGTACTCCAATATTAATTGCTTGTTCTGAATTATGAAGCTTGAAATTATTATTTAGTCTTATATTAATGCTCAAACATGCTCGAACAGATATTTTCCATTTTTAATCGACCACTAAACCGTGCTACTCTATTGATGCAGTAATCGTCTCTATAATAGGATATTTAGAGAATACTGATTCACTTGAAAAGTTGCTGGCAAAATACCTATAGGTTCTCCATCGATGGCAACTGTTATGTCTCTTTCAGTTGATTTCATTGATACCTTCCTAGCTTGTTTGTAGATC
This sequence comes from Nitrososphaerales archaeon, assembly GCA_029237515.1. Lineage (GTDB taxonomy): Archaea > Thermoproteota > Nitrososphaeria > Nitrososphaerales > Nitrososphaeraceae > TH5896. Next base: position 4,499 of record JARBAV010000021.1, on the reverse strand, counting down.
ACATCGGCTTCATCTGCATAATTACCTGTTTTTATATTTGCTAAATTATCAAGCATTTTAAGGCTACCTGAATCTCTTAGAATTACAACATCCAATAATCCGTCTGAAAAACTTGCTTCAGGTGCTGCCATAAATCCCCCGCCAAGGAATTTTCCGTTGGCAATTACACCCATAGTAATTTTTGTGACTAATTTGTCTTTCCCATCATCAAACACTACCTCACAGTTATTGCTTTCGTATGTGGGCAAAGTAGCTATGACGCTAGTGATTGTTGATACCATGCGATTCTTAACTTTACTTCTTACTTTTTTTGATCTATCTATAACTTCGGCCCCAAATCCAATCTCGGCTGCATTCAGAAATGCTCTGGTTAACACCTTTGCATGGGTAGTAGGATTAGTGACAGTAGCTGTTAGCACATCAATCTTTTGTGTACTCCCTCGCAGATAATTATGACAGCACTCGTCTATACCTTCAGGCAAATTTAGAGATTTGGCTAACACATTCCTTGTACCGCTAGGAATTATGCCGAATATGGCCTCTGAGTTTATGGGCACCAGAATGTCAGGTTGAGGGAGCTCACCTTTATTTTCCTGATTGCCATCACTATTCGTAGTATAAGGAAATGTTTTCTTTTTGTCCTCTTGATTTCTTTCAGTCAAGAAAAAACCGTTTGCAACTTCATTTATTGTTCCATCTCCCCCAATCGCTATAACCTTTTTAACTCCTCTCTTCAAAAATTTTCGTGTAAGCAGGGTTCCATCTTTGGTTTTTTTTGTGAATACAACTTGCGAGTTCTTGCCAAAAGCATCCTTTATCTTGATATAAAGATTTTCCCAATCCTTGCCGGTCGAACCGCTCGAAGAAGTGGGGTTACTAACTAAGAGAGTATCAATATATTTTGACTTTTTCCCACGATTTTGTTCAGGGTTGAGGCTTGAAGTCAAATGCACTGATACTTCTTCCTTTTCTGATAGCAATATCCATCATGATAGTATCAGGTGTAATTCTTAAGTGTAGCTGAAGAGGGAGATCTTTCAAATTATTTCTGAGTACAGTTGTATAGACTGCCAACATTGATTTGTCCTATTGTCGCCATTCATTATACACAATTGACTTTTTCTATTTTACTCTTTTCCAGATATAATTTATGCGGATCAATGACTGAGATGATTAGGTACCGATATTGTCGCTCAGTGACACACTCTGATTTTATAATACGTCCGATCTATGACAGAAGATAATTGAATATTCATAGAATAACTTAGACAATAGTTTCAAAAACGACCTCGACGAGGAAATGGGTGGATGGTACTTAATAGAGTCGTTGGCATACTGGCCCATACTGTTAACATCTGAACTGTTTTTCTGGGAAGTGAAATCTTCTGCATATTGCCCTCCTTGATATTTTTAAAGAATTGCACTGGTTGAATTAACAAAAAACATATTGGTACGATCTGGACCCAGATCGTGGTAAGGATACAAATTTACACATATAGTGGGTTTAGTTTGGTTTGCCGCTCTATCTAACATACAAAATTTTCAGAAATTATTCTAATTTACAATGAGTTATGTATGAACTTCTGACTCTTGTAATATTTGCATACTTCAATACATTCAATAAAATATAAAACCATCTAGTCCCGATTTTCCCTTTCAACCAATTCTTGGATTATAAATCTATGACAATGCTTATCCAGGCCTATACAATGACACAATAGCGTGACATCTTGATCTCGACTCATTTGTCCTAGCTCTTTGATCTCATCTAATGCATCAGGATTATTCTTTATTTCAGACAGAAAGCGTTTCTTATACAAAGACCAGTTTAACTTTTTGTCTATCATATACTCCCTATGGAGTATTCTACTAGGAGCGAGTTCTTTCCACCATTCGTGCCAATTTTCTTCAGATTTTGGAAGGTATCTTGGCCTATATCGTGCAATCAGTATTCTGAATCCATCATGTTGTTCTGTTGGTTCTTTTAGTGATTTGACCTTCAAGCCAGGCATTTTCCTGTATATAACACCTCATTGTTATCCTTCTAATATTATTTGCTGTTTGCTGCATTTTAAGAGCTGAAGACAGCGAGGGGCCAATGAGTATCGTGATGCATTTATGCCATCCTAATGTCCTATCCTGATTAATTAATGAGTTACCAAATTGATTATCATTCTTGTGAGTGATGTACCCATTTTTTTTGAACATTCTCATCTTTGAAATTGGAGCGGAAACGAGCAGCTCCACTCTATCTTAATGTGAATCTGTGCGAATGTATTAAGCATTGAAGCTACATTTATCGAAATTCTTTGCAAGGTGATGTTATCACAACCCAGGTTTATATTTAAAAACTTCATCAATCCAGTCAAATATTCTCTGATTTGAAAGAGCACTTGCTCCACCTTGACAGTGCTCTTCTGCACCTTCTTCTTGTGTAAATATCACGTATTTTTTTGGAGATTCTAATCCATCGTATACTTTCTTTGGTTGTCCGGGAAAAGAATCATCTTTTTCGGCTTCAAGGACCAACGTTGGGCAAGTGATATTTTTTATGATATCTTTTAAAGTATAACTTTTTGCACCAGTAATCAGATCATAAGGTGAATTGGACCGTGATGTCCACATTCCATGTTTCATATTAAATCTAGCATTTGGATCAGATTCCATTAGATCTGTTAAAGTTGAATTAACAAATTCCGAATTACCTTCTTCCAGTGCAGTTAATAAAGACTCAGGAAATGAGGAGGTAATAGCGTCATACCCGTCGTATACTCCATCATTAAGTATACAAGCAGAAATGCGATTGTCAAAAGCTGCAGCTCTGGCGGCCAAATATCCACCCATGCTCATACCCATTAATGCAATGCGATTCACATCGATTCCAAATTCTTCTTCTCTGCCTATTGCATAATCAATTACAGGAGCTACAACTTTTTCCCAGTCATATCTAAAGGGAATTCCCCGCTTACGGATCACACCTCCTTGGCCAGGTCCTTCAAACGTTAGACAATTATAACCTCTCTCCAACGCTGGAGCCGCCGCTGAGCAATATAATTCCTCTAAAGTTGAATCAAACCCTCCATGAGCAATGAGAACTGGTCTGGATAGTTTCTTTTCAGTTCCTTTACCATTCGCCTTCGTGTCTTCACTGTTGTAAATACTATCCCTTTTTGAATAGTGATAGAAATAGCCTGGTAGCGTAGTCCCATGTTCGTAAGGGATCTCTATTGATTCTACGTGGAATGGAAAAAGCTTTGCAGCTTCGCTGAAACATTTTTTGCTACTTCCCCAAGTAGTTTGAATTCGAGGGTCATCTGGATCAATGAGCAAAAATTCAGAGGCACGATAGTAATTTGAGGCTCTTAGGTATGCATCTCTTGCACTTATAATATGACCACTAGCGAGGCTTTCATCTGCATAACTATGGATTCTTTTTGCAGTCTTTAGCCACTCTGTATGCCAGCTTTCAAAATCGCCTTCTTTGATACGATATGCAGTCGATAGACATTCACCTATATCTGCTCCTTTATAGTACGTTTCACCTATTGTCCTAAGCAGTTGTGAAGAAAATGTAGGATCATTAAAAATGATTTTCATTCTATGAGTAATTCTGAGCGCTATCACTTGAAGATTACGCAATCATCACTATACCGTGTTGGTCAGCACATGCCTTTTTTATTGAAAAAGTCGGAAGGGGAAGATGAATAACAGACAGAATGAGGGATTAGTGAAAGCGCATAGAGATCCCGATAAATTAAACTTTTTCGTCGAGAACTAGTTGACTTCTATAATCAATCTCTCAAAGAGAACAACCCCCTTGAATAACAGCAATCGACATAGTAGCAAGACTAATCAGCTTTTGGAAGATTGACTTTGTCCTTTTAGACTTATCCTCCTGCAGCTTCAGGGCTAAATGGAAATATATTATGTTTGAATTATGATCAAAATATCATTCTTGCTACAAAGGAAAAAAAACAAAAACTAACGATATTGGAAAAAATGTAACTTACCTAACTTTCTTACTGTGTTTATCTTACCCGCCTAATAACCTCTAATTCAAAATCAAGAGTTTAACTGTTCCTTCAATGACATCATATCTACCAGGTTCCAACGCTCTATAACTTTCGAATCACGAAAAGCAAATACTGTCATACCGTTGACTTTAAATTGTCTATTGGTTGGCTGAAGGTCTACAAATTCACCTTTGTGTGTCCCAGATAGGTAGTATCTCCCTGCAGCCTTGTTTCCTTCAATAATGAGATCCTCAAAAGTGATTTTTACATCAGGAAATCCTTTCCAAAGGAGGTAAATGAACTGTTTAAAACCTCCCTTGTTGGATGGCAAGTTTGGAGGGAAACCATAAATAGTCAAGGAATCATCATAAAAATCAAAGTAAGATTGTTCCCTAATCTTCGGATCGTTAAACGTTTCTGCCAAGTGTTGGACAACTTCTCTTAAAGGCTTTGTTGATGATGACATATTATAATAGGAATGTGTGG
>JARBAV010000020.1 GCA_029237515.1 Nitrososphaerales archaeon | reverse complement strand
TTATATTCCTGCGACAGATTCTTAATTCAGGGCTGCAATAAGACAAGAAGATGACTAATCAGACACTTGTTAATCTAATTGAAATATCTCCTTTCAATTTTAAGGTGATTATTATCTATCTCGATCCTGAAAAGAGAAAGAAATCAGAGAAGGACTGCTCGCTAACCTATATCTAAATTTCGAATGGCAGATATTAGACAACAAATGTAAGCATATGTTTAGATAACCTCACCGTCATATAATGAATATAATGCCCGACTCATCTTCGGTTATTCCTAATCGGTCAATCGCATTTGATAACGCCGATTCAGACGATGCTATTTTAGAAGAATATAAGAAAACATGTTCTATAATATTTGGAAAGGCAAGTCATTCTCAAATGAGATACCTCCAGGCCACAGTGGAATTACAGCATAGCCTATTGAACTCGTGCGATTCCCTACTTGCAAACCAAACTCGTTGGCTTGAGAATACTCTGGCACAGCGGAACGAATATCACTCAATCCCCACAAGTTCGAACCTGAAACCTTTTATTCGCAGCTATACTGCAACGGTTGACATGTCTATGACGATGTTATCAATTGTTTATGACTTTACAACATCTCAAATAGAAAGATATAGTAAACTTATTAATATGCTAAACAAATCTTATTTCTCGCCTTAGCATAATTCAAGGATAAGTACGTGCTTTTGAAGCTATTGAGAATCTAAAAAATATTAGAGTCGTTTTCTATTTCGTCATATCCCAGGATTAGAACCCTTTGGAAAATTATCATCATTAATGAACCTCTCGTACATAAATCGGTAGCCAAATTGCAATTGATCAGTCAGTAGACTTTCTCCTCCAGATGCGGTTGGTATGGACATGGTTTTCGAAATTGCTCTAAGTATATCTTTGTCGGTAACAATTCCAACCATAGCGTTATTCTTATTACTAGTCACAGGCAGCCTGCGTATATTTCTTAATTGCATTGTCTCTATAGCATCTTTCACAGAATTGGTTGTTGAAATAGTGATTAATGGTGTGCTCATTATCTCAGAAATCCTTGTTCTAAGTGATAATGCCATGTCAGAACCCAGATATGAAACAATGTCCCTTTCGGTGATAATCCCTACTGCCACACGGTCCTCACTTTTGTTTTTTTTCTTGCTTACTAAATCACTATTTCCTTCGAGTATAACTATGCTGCCGATTCGATAGTCATGCATGCTCTTGCATAACTCTCTAACTGTCTGGTTTGAATAGGCGACTTTGACATCCTTGCTCATTACGCCTGTGACAGACAAATCTTCAAATGCCATTGTTAAATGTCAGGTAACTTTCGTGATTAAAGTATTTTTATGCTTTGTACTCTCTGCATTGCAAAGCATTACAAATACTCCTAGGAGTGCTCGCTCCTCTCATTACTAACAAGAAAAAATATATGCCCTTACTCCAGTACGATATCTTAAGTGCTATTCCTTCTGCCGTATGCTTCTGCATTCTCCCTCCCAACATACCGCCTTGCTATTTTAGTAGCCCACTTGAATGGTTAGTTTTGTTTGTAGCGATATATCTTTGCAGTATCATGTATAGTTACAAAGGAAAACTGAGGTATCTGATCATCTACACAAATACTTACTCTACCGTAGGGTATTTCTGTGGTAAATCGAAAAAAAGTAAGTAGCTGAGTTACAGTTTAACTAGATTCAGTCCCCAATCTTTGCCACGTAACGCATCTGGAGGTGGTCTAAGGTATATCTGGTCCCGAATGCCCAAGCCAATTTCAAATGAATTGCTGTACAAAAATCTAGTCTAGCTATATGGCAATTCTGAAGATAATTCCTGCAAATTTGCCACTGTATCAGATAGATCCATACCAGAGGTTGTCCATACGATCAGTGTTTGTTCATCACCAGTTCCACTCTGGCCTCCTCTCAAGTCTTTGAAGTTGTGAGTACTGTCAATTCCAAAGCCTCTACTAGTTAGATCTGATGTGTATAATTGAAGGTCTGGAGAAGGCACCATTAGCACGCCCACCGTGTCAAAAGTACCTGAAGCTGAAGAGGATGATGATGATAATTCTGGCTGATTGATTACTGTTATTGTCCCATTCATTATAAAAGCAGGATCGTCTTCATTTACATCCTTTTCAAAAAATGTGTATGTTCCAGTATTATTGAAGGCCAAAGAGGTTACAGCTGTGTTGTATTCAAATCCACCACTCTCATACATTGGAGCAGCTGTTGAAGTAGGAGTTTCACTTGATGGTATCGAGTTACCTCGTACCGCTGTTATTGTTCGTTCATGATCCACATCTCCGTTAAACCATGTAACAGCAGTTCCGGCATTTAAAATGATATTCTGAGGAAGATAGGGTTGATTTGCAAGGGGGTACTGATCTCTAGGTTGGTTCGTTGATTCATGAGCTTCGTTGGGAATGAGAATCACAAGATTCTTGACATTATTCCCTAGTACCATGTTGTGAGCATCAAATACATATGATGCGTTAATATTGGGTTGCATCAACAGTCGAAGTTGCAGCTGCAATTGTTTTTCAATAACTGCACTATCATTTAATAGTACAGTAGCTGATGATTGATTGTGCATGCTAAAATGAACCGTGATGACAAACAGGACGGCTGTTATTGTAGTCAACTTCGAAACAAGTGTATAGTTCCATTTGTGTTCCATCTTAAATTGTACCCTGATTTCTTATCTCGATTACATAAAAGTTGAATGTTTGCAGTGCATTACCTTGCATAGTGAATACACTTAGTTCAGCAGATATGTTATGTGAGTCATATATAATTACCTGGTTTGAGAAATTTCACTTCCCAGTAGTTGCAGTTATCGTGTAAACATAGGAAAATCAGTTTTGAATCTAAGGCGAGTTAAGGACCTAAGACGGGTTAACTCAACTGAATGCAAGAGTAAGTCACGTATTGACCAGAAGCATACCGCCACTATCCTATCATCGATCGAAAAAGTGTGCGAAATTCAATCAACATGAAAATAATTATTGAGATAGATCAGCTCGTCAGAAAACCAATATTACTCCCTCGAGACATTCCATTGTGGGGAAAGTTAATTACTTCTCACCGACGTGGTGTTATCGACAGCCGACACAACGAATCCTGAACCATAAATGAGACTCGCTAGGTCATGATCATTGCCAAAATAAAAGCCCTCTTCAGGAAATATTGTTTTAATTATCACTCCTGAACCAGGTGGGATTGATACAAGGTATGTCTGGCCACCGCCGATCATGTTGCTATCTCCCTGGGGACTGTTAATCTCATTGGTAGAATTCGCATAATTGTCAAGTTTCGTGTTCTCACTAGTAGAATGATTCAATGAAGAAGGATAAATCATATCTAACATGGCTGCGGCAAAGTTAAAATTAATGGTTTTTCTAGGGCCTGCATTAATGATATTCCATCTAATCGGCTCGTTAGACTTAACTTTAAATGATTCTGATTCATTGTTTAGAATATACTTACCTATCGTTCCTATCCATGGAATGTACTTATATGCCATACCGTTGGTCAATACGAGGTCCGGTTTACCTTCCACGAATTTATCTAGATCGAATGAACCGATAACACCATTTGTACCCTTGAATAGTCCCTTGTCTGCAGAATTGTAGACCTCACTAAATATAATG